>JAPDQV010000062.1 GCA_034505495.1 candidate division KSB1 bacterium
CCTTTAAATAGGTTCCGCTGATATTCTCCCGCAACTCGAATTGACCGACGCAAATATCTTCCCAGGTTACGTTTTCAACGGGCCTGCTATCCCCCTTGAAAAAGGAAGGGTTCGCTCCCATGATCAATTCCCACTGCTTCTGCGTAACCGCAAAGACTCCCAGATAGAAATCCTCGGTAAGAAGCACCTCATGAGCTTCCTCCATGATTGCCCATTGACTGTCACGCAACTCGGGAGCAGATTCCCCCATTATGAAAGCCCCAGCCGGTATCCTTCTGAGCACCAACTTTGTCGTTTTATGTTCATCAGTCCAACCCGTTGTGGGTGGACCGTCAAGAAACACCGGACGACTGTCTGGCTTCAGCAGATCAAAGACGACGTAATTGCTCTGCCGATGGACACCTTCTATTTTTTGACCACACTCCGGGCACGCCGTCCATGCAGGTTCAAGCAGTGTCCCACATGAAGAGCATGCACGCTGCCCCGCGATCATAAACCCACAGTGTAGCGGCATCCCCGCCGAGACCCGCCCCTCCACCGCCACGTGCCACAGGGCCTCCGGCGGCGGAGGGGGCGGAACGATCTTGGGCGGGGTGGCGACGACGGGCGCCGCATCCTCGGTTTGGCGCCGGGTTGCCCCCCCGCGGTACCAGCAGCAAGGCGCCGCCGCGCTGGTGGCCGGCCTCGCGAAGGCCGTCGTGCTCCACCCGCGGCCACCCGCGGCGCACCCAGGCGTACAGGTCTTCCCGGTCCAGCCAGGGCTTGTCGTTATGGCGCAGGCAATCGAGCAGGTGTTCCGCGAAAGGGCTGGGATCGGGCGACTCGGCCGCGCCGACAGAGACGAGCACCTCCCGCGAGCGGTAGCGAGCTGCAATCGCCGGATAGTCTTCCTGCTGTCTTTCCGTGGTTTCGCCCAAGTCCTTGGGCAGGATGCGACCGGCAAAACACGAATCGCTGATCAGAAGCACATGCCGGAACGGTAACCGCCTGAGTATTTTGACCAACTCCGTATGGGGAAACCAGGCGTGCCGCACTTTGAAATTTCGCCCCGCGTCATGCGGAATCCAATAACTTTCATCCGTGAGCGGGTCGAGGTAACCGTGCCCGCTGTAAAGGATCAGCAGATCGTCACTGCCAAACTCCCGCTCGAGTTTCTCCTGCGAGGGTCCGTCCGCGCCGACCCATTGAAGCAAACCATCCCGCAGGCGCTCACACGTGGCTTGTTCGTCCTCCAAAGAGCAAATCGCGCCAGGTTCAAACCCGAAACGTTGAATGAGAACCGCCTCGATCTGGCGGGATTCCGGCACCGGCCCGTTGAGCGAACGCCACTCGGCATAGCGATTAATTGCGATCCGTAAAAGGAATTTGCGGGGCATTTTGTTTCCTCAAGGGCGCGACCGACCAGGAGCATAGGGCGGCGCCCCGCGCGGGTCACCGCCGCGGTCGGTATGTCGGATCGTCGCTCCAACGAAGGTAGTGTTCGATAACGGCATCGGTCAAACTGGCCGCCACGAGTTTCTTTGCGGATTCAAAATCCTTCTTTTTCAACGGCCGCAGTTTCAGCGTTCGGTCCGCAATTTCGCGCAGGTCTTTCCATTCGGAAAGCTCCGGGTTCATCTCCTGTTCCATGCGGTTCTTGGCCACGGCTGTCAGGCTGCGCAGGTCCCGGCCGGAATACCCTTTCGTCTGCTTGTCATCCGCCAGCCAGTCCAACAGCGTGGGGTCCTCCAACGTATATCCCTGCCGCAGAATTAATTTCTCGAGTATCTGACGCCGTCCCCCCTCGTCCGGCGGCGGCACATAGACCCGGTTCTCGCCGAAGCGGCTGAGAATGGCCGGGTCGAGATCCCACGGCAGATTGGTGGCGGCGACGGTGAGCACGAAACGGGAACGCAGGTCCCTTCCTTTCTTCGCCATACCATCCATCTCTTCAAGCAACACTCCGAGGATGGCGCGCGATGCGGCGTCCGCGTTGCTGCTTCGGGAGGTGCACAAGCCATCAATTTCGTCAATGAATACCAGTGACGGCGAGGTGCCGGCGGCGGTTTCGTAGAGCAGACTGATGCTCTTCTCGGTGTTTCCCTGATAATGGCCTTTGAGCCCCGCAACTCGAACATTGTAGAAGCGTCCGGGAACCCCGCCCAGGCAGAGTGCGTTCGAAAGTGCTGCGGCCAATAATGTCTTGCCGGTTCCCGGAGGGCCGAACAAGAGTATGTCGCCCGACGCCTCCCGCTTGACGCCCTCGGGCTGGCGGACCACGGCGCTGGCCAAAGCCCTTTTCAGGTCCTTGACCAGGGAATCCAGGCCTCCGATGTCATCCCATGTCACGTTTGAGTCCTGGGCAAAACTGTCCACCAAACCGATCAGCATCTGGCCGATGGCATCGCCCGCCAATTGCGCACGGATATTCCCCGCGCCGGCGGCCACGCCTTTGCGCGGCTCAGCGGCGCCTCCGGCGGCGCCGGCAGGTTCTTTTTTGCCGGAGAGATACTGCACGGCCAGCTCGCGAAACTTGAGGCTGTTCGCCATGCGCCGCCCGCGCTCTTCAGCGGAGATCGCCTGGCTGGCGCCGCGCAGCCACGCGCGAGAAAGCTGGTCATAGGCATTTCCCGCCGCAACAAAGTTACCTTGGGCCGCAAACGCCTCCGCCTGCTTCCTCAGATCCTCACAATCCTGGATCCAACTGCCCGCAACCATGGTCTGGGCTCCCTATTTTGCGACGCTCAAATCGTGAGCGAGGACGGCATCCCGGTCTTTTCGTCAATTTCCTTTTGGATTCGGGCTTTCTCGGCGGGATCCTTCGCTTCTTCCCACCTCTTGAACAGCGCCTTGATTTCCTTTTCCGTCGTCAAGTCCGCTTGAGCGCCCTCGACGTGCATCAGCGTTTCCATCACGTCGCCGATGCGCTGGGAAGCCCGGATCATGCCTTCGATCTCGACCTGCATCGAATCCATCACGGCCTGCCAGTCTTCGATCTTGACCCCCTTCTTCAGCAACCCCACTTCCTTGAGCTGGTCAACGATCTGCATCGTCGTTTCCAGTGATGAAAAATTCGAGAGATGAGTCAGAAAAATTCCGGCTTGACGTCCGATCATTTGAGCCTTCTGCGCGGCCTGTGCGGCCTGACGCATCAATCCCGGACGTTCGGCTGCGTTCGTTTCGGGCAGAAAGGCTTTCTCGCGAAGCGACATGGCCTCTTTCTCGGCCGCCAGCGCTTCGCGTTCATATTCCGACACTTTGCGGCGCAGTTTCGGAATCTGCTCCTGGACATCCTTTAACTTCAACTGCGCCGGCTTGATTTTCAGCCATTCGGCCACCATTCCGACAATCGTGTCCTGATCACTCATCTTGATCTCCCCTCTTGCGATATTCGGGTATGATAAGCAGTGGAAGAAATCTGTCGTCAGGCCATTTCTGGCACGCCGGCCATTTTATCAATTTGCGCCTTCACCTTCTCGGCCTCGGACGTGTTGCCTTCCGCGACAAGCGTGGCGTATTTCTCGAACAACGCCTCCAGTTCCTTGTTTGTTCCGGAATCGCCCAGCGCAGCGTCCATGGAACGGTTGATATCCTCCATGGCGTGAGTGAGTTTTTCGATTTCGGACTGTTTGAGATGCAGCACGTCCGACAGCTTCTCGACCTGCTTCACAAACTGTTCCAAGGTCAAGCCCTTCGGCAGCTTGGAGGTTTCGCAAAGATCCTTGTAGAATTTCTTCAGCAGTTTCACTTGCTCGACGACGCCGGACAACCGGTACAACATGCTTACCGAGTTGGTTAGCGTGCTGGCGCGCTTGGCTGCGATCTTTGCCTTCTGAATAGCTAGAGTTCGCTCGATGGGGCTGCGGCGAAGGTTCTTTTCCGGCGAGATGTGCTCATTGTATTCCTTCGCCGCCTGCTGGATCTCCCGCTCCCATTGAGCCTGGAGCCTTTTCGTTCCGCGTAACTTCTCTTCGAGTTCTTCAACATTTATGGAATCAATAGACTGTGAGGTAATGCCGAGTATCCAACCGAATGCATCCTTGATGACTCCCATGGTATTTCCCTTTCCTTGTGTTGTTCCCGTTTGCGGTTTCTGAAGTTTACGTTATCTCCCTCCGCATTCCGTCGGTTCGGGCCGACGGCGACGGCGACGAGCTGTTGGGGGCCGCCTTGGCCGTGAGTTCGCGCTCCAGATCACGCAGTTCCTGCTCCGTATTGTCCTCTATTTCAACGTATTCGCCGTGCTTAACGGTGTCGTAAGTAGCGAGAGCCGCCAAACCAGCTTGTTTCATTTTGCGCTGCAAAGCCTCGACCTCTTCTGGAGTGAAATCAGTTCCGCTGTGAATAATCTTGCGCAACTCGGCAATGAGTTTGTCATTCGCAGCGATACCGTTGCGGAGGGCCGCCCGCGCAGGCTTCAGATCCGCAATTCGTTTGCGGATCTCCGCTATCTTCTCCAGCGCCTTCTTGCGCTCCGGCGAATCCGGCGTCGTGGCGTTGAACTCCGCGATGGCGGCGCGCTCATTTTCCTCCAAAACATCGAGGTCGCGATCCAGCTTTTTCAGCTCGACCTGTTTAAGGTCGCGTTCCCGTTCAAGTTTTTCCAGTTGCTGCCGGAACTCGTTTTTCCGGTCCGCGCTGTTGTTTTCCTTGTCCGTCTTTCCGCCAAACAGCGACCGCAACCAGGCCCAGAGTCGCGCAATCATCTCCTTGCCCTCTCTTTTGGGGGCGCCGCGGCCTCTTTCAGCCACAGCGCAGGCTCCTTCAGGCGAATGCACGCGAGCGCGCCCTCACCATTTGTGACCGGCGCCAAGTGACCCTCAAAAAACCGGCGCCCTACTTCCTCCACGGTAGCCGGTTGCCACAGTTCGATCAAGTCCGCATCTTTGTATAGCCGCAAATCCGAGGTTCCATCCCAGACGCGCCGGGCGTGCGTCAGAATCAGCTCGCGATATCGCTTAAACCTTTCCTCGTCATTTTCAAAAATGAAACATCTTCGAAACGTGTCGTCGAGATGAACGGGCCAGTGAGCGGGAGCCTGCCACTGCTCCGCTTTGCGAGGAATCGGCAACACGTACCAGGCACACGGCCCCGTTTGTCCGGAGGACGGAGTGGCGTCGTCGTTGGTGTCGGGAACCCCGACCAACGCGAGATCGGCCTCCGTCCAGACGTCGGGCCATTGATCGGTCAGCGCTGTTTGGAGAGCGGCGCGGGAAAGGCCGTATGCCACGCCGACGATCACGACGAACTTATTCTTCCCGAAAAAAGCTTTTTTCGCAACCAACCGCGCCTCCATCCAAACGACGCCGACGGATTCAGAGTCGCGGGAAAGCCGGGAACGCGCGTCAAGACGCAGGGTCACCGGCCCGGACAGGTCCGCCACTTGATAGTGGCGGGGACTGCCATCTTTGCCGCGAATTATGATCCGCGTTTTTGGCGAGAGATACCGAGAGACATTGGCCTGCAACCGCGCCGCCCCTTCCAAGCCGCTCTGCGCCGGTTCGGAATGTTTTGCATCGGCAGATGGCCCGGCGGCGATCAAGCAATTCTTGCACCACCGCCGGCCTCCATTTTTCGCGCCCTCTTTATTCCAGGCCAAGGCGCTAATGTACCGTTCCGTTTCCGGACTGCGGCAGTTCGGATTTTCGCAGCGAAAATAATCGGCGCCGGGTTTCCAACCCGCGGCGAAAGGTATTCCCGACCAACAACATTTTGTTCCGGCAGGAGCGTTTTCCGTCATAATCAGCTCATCCTTTTTGCCAGGCATCGCCCCCCACCCCAGGCGAGCGAGGGCGGCAGCCACGTCAGGCACTCCGTGGCCTACTTCGCACTCACGGCTGTAGGGTTCGCCGTTCGGCGCCACAGGCGCAACCGCCGTTTTGAACAACGCACTTAAAACGGCGGCGCGGCGAGCTGCGGGCTCGTTTTCCCTGCAAGCCGACCATAAAAGGCTGCACACGCCGGCGATGGCGGGCGCCGCCATGCTGGTGCCGGACATTTCAGTGTAGAGACCCCGGCGATCAAAAGACGGCAAACCCGCCCGAGCGGATCGAGCTGCCACCACGCGGACGCCCGGACCCGCCAGGGTCGGCTTCTCGAAACAGGCGTGATTTCGCTGGTTTGAGCCGCGGCTTGAGAAATCCGCCAAGTGTCGCTCGCTATCCAACGCAGCGACGGATATGACATGCCGGCCGTCAGCTGGCGGCGATATTGTTTCCGGCGCCGGCCCTTCGTTGCCGGCGGAGACACAAAAGATCATGTGGCGTTTTTCCGAAAGGTAATCGCAAACTTGAGTGAGTTGACTGCGGCCGTTGGGCGATTCGCTGGTCCCCAGAGAGAGGCTGACAATGTTGACCTCCCGTTCCGCAAGCCAGTCAAGCGCAGCCAGAACCTTCTCAAGCGTGGTCCAGCCGTTCCGATCGAAAACGCGGGCAACCAGCAGCCGGCTGCGGGGCGCGACGCCGGAATAGCGAGCATCGCCCTTCCCGGCGCCCGCGAGAATGCCGAGGCAGTGCGTGCCATGCCCCAGCTCGTCGCTCATGCGTCCCTCGCCGCTGAAATCCGCCCAGTTGTCGTCGCTGATCCCCTCAAAATCCGGATGTTCCAAGTCCAAACCGGAGTCGAGGATGCCAACCCAGGTGTCCGATCCGAGTTGTTCCTGCGCCGCGCGGGGAACGGCCAACCAGTCCGAAACGACAATCGGCCGGCTTTCATCCGATATTGTTCGCGGATCATCCAATCTAAACCGCGCATCCGGCAGCGCGAACTGCAAGCCAATGCGATCGCGCAAAGTCTCGACAATCCCCGGAAAAGGCGGCAACGAGCATTCAAATACCGGAAGATGTTTGTACGGGAATTGAACTTGCCATTTACCGGTTTCCCAACCGCGCAACGTCTGTCGATCGCCAATCGCCAGGCATCGCACCCATCGCTCGACCGGCAACCATTGTGATTGCCTGTCCAGAAATTCGGCGAATACCAGCCGTCCGGCGGACAAGTCTGCCAGATCCGTCTCCGTTTGCCAGGCCAACGCGCCGAGCAACAGGGGACGCCGCAATGTCTCAGGATATTCCGAAAATTGCGGGAGAGATACCGAGCGTTTGCCGAAGGTGATCCGGCGATGTGTCCGCTCGATGAAGCGCTCTTTTTCTACGCTGGAATCCGGCCGATAGCTCCGCTCCTCGATGCGCTCTTCCAGCGTTTCCATTTCAGCCCACTCTGATGCCAGTGCCGCAAAGTTCTGACGCCGCGCCGCCTCAATTTGGCGAGCCATCCATTCGTCGGAAAACGGTCGTTGTTGATCTAATTCCTCCTGGGAAAACAACAGGGTTCCCACAATCATCGTATCCAAAGCGTCCAAAACATATTGGAAGGAAACCAGTGCGTGACCGGCACCTTCCGGACATTCCGGCGCCCATTCCTCGCCCCAGGAATTTCGAACGATAAAATATCCCCCGCCGGGCACCATCGAATCCAACTGGTAGCCGACAATCAGCATCGCGTGCCCGCCAATCGGAGGTTCATCGCCGATGCGACGGAATATTTTGCCACTGCGATAGGTTTCTGCGCTTCGCCAGCTTTCATAGACGGGCAAACCTATGACGATGGGTCGCGGCGCAAAACGGCGGTCTTCAACATCGAAACCCTGCAGAATCTGCATCAAAACCTGAGGGAGCGGCGGCGTCTCGTCTTCCAGTTCAAAAAAACCGCCGATTCTATAGGGCCATGCCTGGGACTGAGCCTCCTCCGGCGCCGGCCCTTGTCCGACGTTGCCAGCGATAGGCTGAGGGTTGTAGGGCCAGAGCGAGGCTTCGCAAACACCCGCCATCTCCAGCGCCGCGGCAGCAACACCCGGCCATGTCCCCTCGATATCCGGGCAGCCGTCCATTTCTTTGCACATCCAATAAAGACACTGCTCCGATAGCGAGTTGCCAGACCCCAGAAGATATTCACGAGCCGCCACCATTGCGAATGCAACGCACGTTCCGCGCATCCCTTGGTTTCGAATCGGGGGCAGACGATTTTGAAGACTTACCCGTTCCGGTGATCTTGTCTCCAAACTTTTTCCGGAAACGGGGCCACGCCCGAAGAAACGCTTAAAATGAGGCGGACGCGCCGATGGCGATCTCCACTTGAGTTGAACCTCTTCGTCAGGCCAAGGTTTTAGCGGCAACCCGAGCGGCGGCAGCGGACGCGGACGCATTGCCGCTTCCACGCACACCGGTCCCATCGCCCTTTGAGTGTTTTTCTTCAGGGTCCGAACGCCATCTTCATCCAAGCCCAGCAACCCCGCGATACGCCGCGCCGTGTCTTCAAGCTGGAGCAAGCCCACCAGTTCCTGGGCGGAACTGATCCACAGCTCTGCCAGCAGGGAACGCTGAGATTGACTTAGCCCTTCGATCCTGTCCATCGGGATCGTCTCCATTGTTCATTTCTCCGTGAGAGGTATGCCAGGAATGAATGGGAATGGGGGTGGAGACGCAATCAGTTTTCGCTCTGATTCACTCAGTTGGCCTTTAACTTTCGCCAATATTCGTTTCAATTCCGTCTCGTCCACCCCAACGGCGGCAGCCAGTCGCGTTCGCTGCAAGGGGTCAGATGCCTTCGAGACCAAGTCAAGAGCCGAGGCGATCCCTGCCGAGCGAAGCCGCTCTTCGAGAACGGCATCCCCGACGGCGGAAAGTGGCGTCGCCGGAGATTCCGCCGCAGAGGTGAGTCTCACGGGGGGTTCCCATGAAAAACTGCGGATCAACCCCGCATCGAGCAATTTCATGAAAAGCGACGCCGGCAGGTGCGCCACGCCGCCAGGCAAATGCAGAAATAGGCTTATACGTATCTCCGGGACCGCCTCTCGCGATACAATCCCTGCGCGTTCTGTTTGAATTGGTACCGCGGGCAGGAGGTTGCGACAAGCCTGCTCGAACTGTTCTCGGTCTGTCGGTTGAAACGCGACGTGGAGCATTGGATCCGATGCGATCGCTGCCGCGTTCGCCGTTATACCGGAACGCGGCGTCCCGGCGGCGGCCATGCCGCGGCGCAGGGTCTCGGGATCACCTTCGAACTCGGGACGCGCCGCAAACCGCTCCGCCCATTCGTTAGCCGTTTCGCCCGCAGATTTCATTCGGATTGCCTCCACACCCGTCTAAACTCCCGCCGGCGCGATTTTCTTACATGCAGATCGAGATCGGAAACAGCCTCGCGCCGCGGTCAGTCCTTTGCCGCCCGGATCTCAAGCGTCATCTCGCACGATCGCGGCCCGGCCTCGGCGCGCACCCGGTAGCGGCCCGGCTGCATGCCGCGCAACAGCGCTTCCCCCTTTTCGAACGCCTTCGCCCTGACGTACCATTTCCCCTGGTCTTCGTCCTGAACCGAAAGCAGAAACGGCCGGAGAGCCTTGCCTCGAGCATCTTTGAGGGAAAGCTGCACGTCAATACCGTCTTTGCCCTGCATGGCCGTGCCGGAGAGGCGACAATCCGGAGCGGCTTTTTCAAAGGCGAGCGATAACGGCTGACTGAAAGTTTCTGCGTTCCTGGCGCCCGCAAGCCCGCGCATGCCTACCATGGCCGGCGCGAGACTCGGCGGAGCGAGCAGCTCGACGCCTGCGGCCACCACCGCCTCTATCTGGCGCACCGACTCGGCAAACCAGATGGCGATGTCGGCCCTTTGGGGCGCGGGCCGATCCGCGAACCGTTCCGTCATGGCGTCGCGCAGCGACTCAATTGCAGGACCGAAGCGCCTGCGCAGTTCGGCGGCCGAGAGCAGAAACGGAGTCGCGCTCCGCCAGAACTCGCGGTCGTCTTCCTTGGGGGCTCCGTTCATGTTTGGTGTTCCTTCCATAGCGGCAAGACGAACGCGCGGAATTTTTCTTCCATCCGCTTTAAAGTGACACCCACGGCGCCCAGGGGAACCGACAAGCGGTCTGAGATTTCTCGGTAGCTAAGTCCTTGCAAGTGTCTCAGACGGAAGATTTCGACATGTTTGCCGTTGGGCACCGTCTCAAGAAACTGAAGCACCAGTCGCTGGGGAGAGAATTTGACCTCCTCGTCGTCCAGCGCTGCAACGATGTCTCTCCCGTCACTGCCGGCGATCGTATCGCTCAATGGGCGGTAGTTGTCGCCCTGATTGGAACCTGGCGTCGGCCCATCCAGAGAAACCGTCTGGCCGGCGCGACGCCGCGCCTGTTCCTGCCGGGCCTTGTCCTTCAGATAGTTGAGCATGATCCGCCTAAGCCAACTCGAGAAAGAACTGCGAGCCTCGTACGTGTGCAAACGACCAAGCACGCGGACGACCACTTCCATGGTAGCATCGTCGGGGTCCGCAACGCGCCACGAGCCTTGCGCCTGCAGATATCGGAGCATGGCTTGGAGATAATTGATGGTTCGCGCCGCCAACTGTTCAATGGCATGCCCATCGCCTGCACAGGCGGCATCAACCAACTCTTTCGGAAATGAATCCTCCGTGATCGAAAGCTTCCTCGCCTGTTGTGCCGTCGCTGACATGAACGCGGCATTCCATCGGCTGGCTCGCCGGGCCTTCCCCGATTGTTCGAACAAACAACGGGAATTTAAGCAAAGATTCCCTGCGCCTTCAATTGTTTATGTCTCTGCGGCAAACCTCGGATTTGAAACCAGGGCGTCGTTATGATTGGCAGTCTCCCGCGGCCACAGGTCGGTCCGGTGCCCTTAGGGGGCGGGCGGAAGAAACACCGCAGCAAAACAACGCTTTGCGGGAGACTGAAAATAACTATCTTCGGCTCATCCGTGGTTCAATAATGAGGTCTACCCCGTAAACCACTCGGCCCTACAGTCGGAGGATTGAATGCACATGAACGCGCCCAACCATCAGACGCGAGATATCGCGGCGGCAATCCGCTGCCAGGTGTTGCCGGAAGGCGCCAAGCGCTTGGGATTGGTCATCGGCATTGATCGCTACCGGGACGAGCGGCTGAACCTACATTGTGCCCCGAGCCGATGCCGAGGCGATGTACAAGCTGATGACCGACCCTGAGTGTGGTCTTTTCGATCGCGAGAATGTCGCGATGCTCCTCGACGAGGAGGCCACGCGCGAGCGCATTTGGCGCGCGCTGGCCGGTTTACGGCGCAAATCGAGCATGAACGACACGGTGTGGCTTTTCTATGCAGGCCATGGGGCTCCTGAAGGCGTCGATTCTTACTGGGTTCCCCATGACGGGGATGTGGATGATCTTTTCGCAACCGGTTTGTCGCGAAAGGAAATCAATCGCGTTCTCGATGAACTGGCGGCGGAAAGGATCGTCGTTTTCCTGGACTGCTGTCATGCCGCCGCTATGGCTGTTCAGAAGAATAGGACGCGTGTTGCCCTGACGGCCGAGGTGGCAATCGGCGCCTACAAGGGCAAGGGCCGGCTAATATTCGCGGCGTCGGACGGACGTGAGAAATCGGTGGAGGTAACGGAGGTGGCCGCGGCGCGTTCTCGTACTTTATTGAGCGAGGAATCCGGGGCGAAGCCGACCGTGACCGTTCCGGCATCGTGACCGCTGACGCCTTGTGGTCATATCTCAAGGACCGGGTCTCAGCGGCGTCACAGGCGGCAGGGAATCCGCAAACCCCTGTGCGCTTCGGCGAAGAAACTCATGATTTCGCTCTCAGCCTCAACCCGCTGGAGTTTGGACGTCGGAAGCGACTGGCGGAAGCCATCTCGGCCATGGCGGGGATCGGTCCGGATCGCCTCACTACCGAAGAAGGGTCGCTCTGCCTGGATCTCATTCGACTCGGCGGGCGGACCGCGGCGGAACGGGAAATGATCGAGGCGATCGAGGCCGTGGTGTCGGGACAACTGCGACTGCCCATCCTTCGCCGGTTGATCAAAGTCGTGCAGGAGGAGCGGACACAGCCCGGTGGAATTCCGGTGGAGAAAACAGTGCACGCGACAACGGTCATCGCCTCTACAGCGAATCGGCGGTAAGATGAGCAATCGGAAATCAAGAAATCTGAAACGAAGCCGACCTTTGACATCAAGTACGCCGATAATTTCGCCTCCTTACCCCAGGAATACCGCTGGGGACCCGACAAGGTGGAGACGGTGTTGCGTGAGTGGAGCCGCAGCAGGAAAGGTGTGCCGCGCGACCTCATGGAAACATGCACCATCGAGGCGATCGAACTTGATGGTATTGTCGCATGGAGCGGGACGGCCACTTGAAAAAAGAGAGTTCGAGGAAGTCCGCCGAGGAATAAACTTCACCCATCTTCGACAGTTTGAAAAACTGGATCGTTATTAATCAACGGCTTATGACGACGCGGGAGGGCTGTGCCAACACACCCTCGTTCCAGCTATGTCAGCTCAGGCCTCTCGAATGGTCGGCGGCAAGGCGACTCCCGCCGCCCGAATGGCCGCGTACGCGTCCCCTCTCAATTGACTGCGCAGCAGCTACCGCCGACCCCGGAACTTCGCCTCGACTTCCTCGAGGCGTTCCAGCCCCCGAATCACTTCGGCCCATTCCCAGTTCTCTCCCCGCGCCTCCAGACGTTTCTCCAAATCCACCTTCAGCCGCAACGCCAGAAAACTGCAAAACACATGCCCCCGGATCGCCTCATCGCACTTGTGGTAGATCGGACGGGTTTCCAGGATCGTCTTGGCCGTGCGGATCGTGTCCTCGACCATCCAGAGCCCCTTGTACGCCAGGGCCGACTGTTCCGCGGAATAGTCGCTATTGGTCCGCAACACCCAGATGCCGTCGAACCGCTCGTCGTACTTCACCGTCTGTTCATCCACGACGAAATGCCTGTGGCCTTCCACCTTCAGATACCGTCGAAAACCCTTG
>JAPDQV010000063.1 GCA_034505495.1 candidate division KSB1 bacterium
CTTGCCTGACCGCGCCGACAGTGAACGCAGCTGGACGGTGACGCGGCAGGAGATCGAAGCGCGTAACTTTGACCTCAAGGCGGTCAATCCCCATCGCAAAAACGACGAGGACACGCGCACGCCGGAGGAGCTGATCGAGCTGATCCGCGCCAAAGGCCGGGAAGTCGAAGAGGCGCTGGCGGCGTTGTCGGCTCAGAATGAAAGATGATCGACTCGGATGCATCTGAAGCTGCTTGAATGGATCTTGCTGCCCTGCTGGTCCGGCGAGTGTAAAAGCATCGCAGACTGGTTCATGGAGGAGCGAAGCATTGAGAGCATGAAGGTAATTGAGGCGTAAGCATGAATCCTGCACTATCTATGCCGCGTGAACAAATCGCAGCTTTTTGTCGAAAACACGGCATTCGACGACTGGCGATTTTCGGATCGGCGCTGCGGGGGGATTTTCGTCCCGACAGCGATGTGGTTGTGTTGGTTGAATTTAATCCGAACCGCATTCTCACGCTGTTCAAGATCGCCGCTATGGAACGGGAATTATCGCTAATTTTCAGCGGCAGGAAGGCGGACTTGCGTACGCCGCAGGATCTCAGTCGCTATTTTCGCCGACAAGTCATGGAGGATGCAGACGTGCAATATGCGGAGGGATGACCGAGTAAGCTTTCGTCTTTAATTGCCGTTGCCAAGATCAAAGGTTGAAATGACCAACCCTCTTTTCCATTTTCACGTGAACAATCAAGACGTTTTGGTTTCAAGTATTTCCTGCTTTCATTTATAATTGACCCCTTCCAAACTCGTCAAAAAATTTGAAATTTGTAGTTATCGTTCCAATGCTCCTCATCGACAAACGGTTTTGGAATCCCCCTGGTTGTTCAAATTCACATTTAAGATTTGTAATGGTCAAAGGCGGGTTGCATGCAAAAGCTGTTGCGATAGCGTTAAAGCCCCCATAGTTTACAATTTGTATTTAATCCAAGATTTCTCTATATTGAAAAAAGTTAACACAAAATTAACACAGTCATGTCCAAAAATGCCAATAAGTTCCAAGCCGTTTGGGCTTTGGTGCTTTTGATTTCACTTCCAATTTACGGTCAACAGACGCCCTTTCGCGGCGTGCCGAGCAAAATTCCCGGCATCATCGAGGCGGAGGACTATGACCTTGGCGGCGAGGGCATAGCCTACCATGACGTTGACCTCGAAAACCAGGGCGGTGCTTATCGGCCGCGCGAAGCCGTAGACGTCGAGACGTCGAGCGAGCACGGCTACAACATCGGCTGGATTCAGCCCGGCGAATGGGTCGAGTACACCGTCGACGTGCAGACGGCCGGCGTGTACCGCATCGACGTGCGCACCGCCGCCGAAAGCGCGCCTGGGGCCTTTCACCTCGAGCTCGATCGCTTTAATTTGACCGGCACAGTCACCGCGCCGGTCACCCGCGGCTGGCAGACCTGGACGACCGTCTCCATTCCCAATATTTTTCTCCGCCAGGGCCAAGGCGTGCTGCGGCTCTATATGGAATCGGCCAATTTCAACGTCAATTACCTCCAGTTCACTCTGGTCAAGGTCACCCAGCCGCCGACCGTGACTCTCACCTCGCCCTTGGACGGCGCCCGATTGTTTGCCGGCGATGTTGTCACTCTTTCCGCAAGCGCAAGCGACCCGGACGGCACCGTGCGGTATGTCGAGTTTTTCGTTGACGGGACGCTGATTGCCAAGGATACTGATGCGCCGTACGCCGTCGAGTGGCGGCCGAAGCGTACCGGCAAGTGCGTGCTGCAGGCGCGCGCCGCGGACAACGACGGCGGTTCGGCGCTGTCGCAGCCGGTGACGGTGGAAGTGAAATTCCCGAACTATTCTCCCGGCCCGAATTTTTCCGTTGAGCGCGGTTTTTATGAAAAACCCTTTGATTTGCAGATTTCCACGGACATTCCGGGAGCCGTCATCCGCTATTCACTGGACTGCTCCAATCCCGTCGCCTCGCCGACCGCCAAGCAGGCCGGATCCACGGTGGTCGTTCGCATCGACCCGCAGAGCCGCACCGATCGCGGCGATACGCCGGGAGTAATTGTCCGCGCTGTCGCCGTAAAGGACGGCAGACAGGTCACGCGCGTCCAGACCCATTCCTACATCTTTGTCAACCGAGTGCGCTGGCAAAAGCGGCCGCTCAACTGGCCCGATTCCGGCATCAACGGCCAGTACATCCGCTTCGACGTTTCGCGCGAGGTCACTCTCGACGCCCGCTACAAGGACTGGATCGAAAAGGCGCTGCTGGATTTGCCCAGTTTTTCGCTGGTCACGGACATGGAGAATCTGTTTGATCCGCAAAAGGGCATCTATGTCAATGCCGTGCAACACGGCGAAGAATGGGAACGTCCGGCTTCCATCGAGCTGCTCAACCCGGACGGCTCGGCCGGCTTTCAGATCGACGCCGGCGTGCGGATCCGCGGCGGCTACAGCCGGCATCCCGCTTATCCCAAGCACGCGTTTCGTCTTTTCTTTCGAGAAGATTACGGCGCCGCCAAATTGGAATATCCGCTTTTCGGCGACGAAGGCGTGGATAAATTCGACAAAATCGACCTGCGCTGCAGCCAGAACTATTCTTGGGCGAACGGCGACGTGTTGGACACCGGCACGCGCGACGTGTTTTCCCGCGATCTGCAGCGCGAGATGGGGCAGCCCTACACGCGCAGTCGTTTCTATCATCTGTACCTGAACGGCATGTACTGGGGATTGTACGAGACGCAGGAGCGCTCCGAGGCCTCTTACGCGGCGAGCTATTTCGGCGGCAGCCGCGAAGATTACGATGTCGTCAAGGTCGATGCCGGCTACAACCGGCCTTACACCATCGAAGCGACCGACGGCAACCTCGACGCATGGCGGCAGGTGTGGGAAGCGTGCAACAAGGGCTTCAAGGTCAATGCCGACTATTTCGCCCTGGAAGGGAAAAAGCCGGACGGCACGCCGGACCCTGCGGGCGTCAAGCTGGTGGATATCGACAACCTCATCGACTACATGCTGGTCATCTTTCACACCGGCAACTATGATTCGCCGGTCTCCAAGTTCGGCAGCAACAAAATGCCGAACAATTATTATGCGATTTACAATCGGGTGAGAAAGGACGGCTTCAAGTTCTTTGCGCATGACAATGAACACACGCTGTTGATCGACCGCGTGAACATCGGCGACGGCATCGAGGAGAATCGCGTCAACATCGGCCGCATTTCGGGCGACCGCAAAATGGTGGTCAACAATTTCTACCAGTTTCATCCGCAGTGGTTGCACTTTAAGCTGAGCGAAAACGCCGAATATCGCCTGCGCTTTGCCGATCACGTCTATCGTCATTACTTCAACAAGGGCATTTTCCTGCCGGAACGGTCGCGCGAGCTGTTTTTGAGCCGTACGCGCATGTTGGAGACCGCGATCATCGCCGAGTCGGCGCGCTGGGGCGATCTGACCCGCTCCAAGTACGGCTCTTGGGAGCCGGTGGTGCGCCGAATTGCCGATGAGTATTTCCCCGAGCGTTACGACATCGTTCTTCAGCAGTATTACGAGGAAGGTCTGTATCCGACCATCGATCCGCCCGATTTCCGCCTAAAAGGAAGACAGATTATAGACGAAAAGCTGCTGATCCAATCTAGTGATCAGATCGAATTCGTCAATCCGAACAAAGGTCAAAGCAAAATCTATTACACTCTGGACGGCAGCGATCCGCGCGCGGTCGGGGGTGCGGTTGCGCCCGGAGCGCTCGAAGCAGCAAACCAGAGTTCGGCGACGATCCCGGCGACGGCGGTCTTGGCGGCGCGCTGCAAAAGCGGCGAGGTATGGAGCGCCCTGCATAAACTGACTCTGATCGTCCCGACGGATTACAGCAGTTTGAAAATTACCGAAATTCACTACAAACCGCTGCCCGACGGCGAGGTGAGCGGCAATGAGTACGAATTTCTGGAATTTAAAAACATCGGTCGCGAGGTGCTGCCGCTCGGCCTTGTGTCGATCGTCAAAGGCGTAAGTTATACATTTCCGCTGTCGGCTCGACTTGCACCCGGCCAATTTCTCTGCCTGGCTTCCAATGCTGCCGCTTTCAAAAAGCGGTACGGTTGGGAGCCGTTCGGAGAGTATGAGGGACAGCTGGACAACAGCGGCGAGAGAATTGTCATGGTCTCGGCGGCCGGCGATACCATTCTTTCGGTGCGCTACAACGACAAAGCGCCGTGGCCGACCGAGCAGGACAAGACCGGGCGTTCACTAGTCGCCAGGGAACTCGAGCCGAGCATTGACCCCAACAATCCCGACTACTGGCGCGCTTCTTACTGGGTGAACGGCTCGCCGGGGCAGGACGACAAGATTGCCGCCGATGCCGCGGTGACTGCGCAGCGGTTTTCCTACCGATTCTACCGGAACAGTCCCAATCCCTTTAACAGTTCTACGCGCATCGAATTTGAGCTCGCCGAAGCCGCTCGCGTCGTCATCGAGCTCTACAACCTGCTCGGACAACGGATCCGCAGGCCGGTCGACGACTGGTTTGTCGCCGGAAGACACGCGCTGCAGTGGGAGGCTGAAGACTTGGCCGCCGGTGTTTATCTGATGCGCATGGAAACGTCGACCGGTTTTTCAGCCGTATATAAAGTGACTTTAATCAAATAATCTGCCGCAGGCATGAAGTTCAAATCCGTTTGGCTGCTTCTTTTCTCCGCCGTGCCGTGTATCGGGGCGGTGCGGATCAACGAATTCATGGCAGCGAACCGGACGGTTCTGGAGGATCCGCAGGAAAAAGGCGAGTATCCCGATTGGATCGAGCTTTACAATTCCGGCAGCGATCCGATCGATCTCAGCGGATGGACGATTTCAGACGACCCTTTTGACGAAACTCAGCGCCTGCCGAGCGGCATAAGCATCCCCGGCAAAGGTTATTTGCTTTTGATCGCCGACGGCGAGCCGCATCAAGGCCCACGGCATCTCGGCTTTAAACTAAAGGCGGAAGGCGGATCGATTTACCTGAATGCCGCCGGTGCCTGCGTCGATTCCCTCCGTTACCCGCCGCAGCAGAGTGATCTGTCCTACGGCCGCGCACCGGATGGGGCTGATCAGCTGCTGTTTCTGTCTTTTCCCACGCCGGGGCGCGCCAACCCCACAACCGGCTTCCTCGGTCGAGTCGGAAACGTACTGTTCAGCAGACCGCACGGCTTTTATGATGAGCCGTTCGAGCTGATGCTGAGCGTCGACCCGCCGCAGGCGGAGATTTTCTATACCCTCGACGGCAGCGAGCCTTCCGATCGGGAGGAAGGCTCGACAAGGCGCTACCGAGGCCCTCTGCACATCAGTACGACCACCGCCGTCCGCGCCCGCGCCTTTTTGCCGCAATGGCAGCCGAGCGGCTCCGTCACCCAAACCTACATTTTCCCGCAGCAGGTCATTCGCCAGCCCAAAAATCCCCCAGGGTTTCCACGCAATTGGGGATTGAGCGGACTCGGCGACTATGAGATGGATCCGCATGTGGTCAATCATCCGAAGTACAGAGATGAGATCATCAGCGATCTGTTGAGCCTGCCGGCGATCTCGCTGGTCATGCCCGTGGACGACTGGTTCGGCGACAATGGCCGCGGCATCTATGTGCAGGGGGAAAATGACGAACGTGCCTGTTCGGTCGAATGGATTCCGACGGACGGCAGCGAAGGGTTTCAGATCAATTGCGGCGTTATGGTCGTCGGCGGCACGAGCCCGGACCGCTGGAAAATCGACAAGCTTTCTCTGCGTCTCAAGTTCAAGCGCGAATATGGAGAGGCCAAGCTCCATTACCCGCTTTTCGGCTTTTCTGCGACGGATGAATTCGATACAATCGTTTTGGATGCGCGCTGCAACAACACCTGGGCTTACGGCGGCAGCGTGCGGGTGCAGGGCCGCGATCTGCGTCAGAACGACATTGCCCAATACACTCGCGATCCCTTTACCGCCGAGCTCCAGCGTCTTGCCGGCGGCTTGGCGCCGCACGGCCGACAGGTGCACCTCTACCTCAACGGCCTCTACTGGGGGCTCTATTATCTGCACGAACGTCCGGATGAGCACTTTGCCGCGGCTTATCGCGGCGGACGGGCCGAGGATTACGACGTTGTGAAGCATAATCCCGACCAGGTCGTCGCCGGCAGCAACGAGGCTTACAAACAGATGTTTGCCGTCGCCAACTCTTCCCGACCCCTCGAAGAAAAGTATGTCCTGTTGGAAGAAATGCTCGATCTGGATGATTTTATCAGCTATCTGCTTGTCAACTTTTACCTCGGCAATTATGATTGGGCGCATCAAAATTGGTACGCCACGCGCGCCAAGAGCGGCCGCGAAAGCAAATGGCGGTATCACAGTTGGGACGCCGAGCACGTCATGGAAGCCGTCGATTGGGACGTGACGGGCAAAAACGACGACGGCGGCCCGACGCGGCTGCATCAGGTTCTCAAGGATCATCCCGTATATCGCCGCCGCTTTGCCGATCGAGTCTATTCGCTGTTCTTCAACGACGGAATATTGTCGACCGAACGGATCAAGGCGCTCTATGCCCGCTTTGCCGAGGAGGTTTATCGGCCGATCGTTTGCGAGTCGGCGCGCTGGGGAGACAGTCGCCGCGACACCCCTTACACCCGAGATGTCGAATGGATCAGGGAACGCAATTGGCTGCTGAACCAGTATTTCCCGCAGCGAAGGGAAATCGTGCTCGACCAGCTGCGCAGGCGGGGACTCTATCCGCGGGTAGAGCCGCCCCGGTTTCTGATCGCCGGCCAAGAGACGAACGGCGGCCGCATTTCGCCGGGGACTGCATTGACCCTTCAAGCCGCGAGTCCGATTTACTATACTCTCGACGGAACCGATCCGCAGGCAGAGGGAGAGACGCGGCGCACGACCTGGGTGCCGGTAGGAGCGGCCAAAAAAGTGCTGGTGCCGAGCACCAGTTACGGCATCCGCTGGCGCAGCGATTTAAGCTATGACGACTCGCAGTGGCTGAGCGTCGTCGGCGGCGTCGGTTATGATCTGGACGGCACTTATCGCCCCTTTATTAATTTTGATACCCGCAGCCTGATGTATGACCCCCGGAACGGCAAACCGACTTCCTGCTATCTGCGCATTCCTTTCAAATTGGAAGAGGAGCAGCTTGCAGGCGTGCGCAGGCTGTATTTGAAGATGCGCTACGATGACGGTTTTGTTGCGTTCATCAACGGCGGCATTGCCGCGTCGGCTAACGCTCCTGCCGTTCACTCTTGGGATGCCGCCGCTCTGAGCGCGCGCGAAGCGTCCGAAGAGGAGTTGTTTGATTGTTCATCCGTCATCAAGCGCCTCAAGGCGGGCGACAACCTCTTGGCCATTCAGGCGATGAACGTGAGCTCGAGCAGCTCCGATTTCCTTATCACCGTGGAGCTGATCGCTGAAGAGGGTAAGAACAGCACGCCCTCGCCGAAAGCCATCCGCTACGAAAAGCCGATCGTAGTGGAGCGTACGACGCTTATCGCGGCGCGCACAACTGACGGCTATGAGTGGAGTCCGCTGCACCGCGTGCTGCTGGCCGTCGCCGACCCGCTCCCGTCGCTGCGGATTACCGAGATTCACTACAACCCCCTCTCCGAGGCTGACCGCGACGGCTCATCCTACGAGTTTATCGAGCTTAAAAACATCGGCGTTAAGGCGTTGGACCTGGGGTTCAGCCGGTTTTGCCGCGGTATTGGCTACACCTTTCCGGCCAATGCCCGCCTGGAACCAAACGCGTTCTATGTCATCGCTTCGGACTCGGAGGCGTTTTACAGCCGCTATCACTTTCCGCCGAACGGCGTTTTTTCGGGCAACCTTGACAACGCCGGCGAGCGGCTGGTTCTCATCAATGCCGCCGGCGACACGATCATCGATTTGCGCTACAACGATCGTCCGCCATGGCCCAAAGAAGCGGATGGAAGCGGCAAGTCGCTGGTCGCCGGTGAGGTCGAACCGCGGGGAGATCCGAATCGCGCGGAATACTGGCGCGCCTCGGCGCTGATGCACGGATCCCCCCGCCGCGATGATCGGGCAGCCCTGGAAGTCGTCTCTGCGCAAGCTCAACCCGCTCGTTACGAGCTGTGGCCGCCTTATCCCAATCCCTTTAACACCTCGACCGTCCTTCGTTTTGCTCTGCCCGTCGAGGGTCAGGTGCGAGTGCGTCTGTTCAATCTTCTTGGTCAAGAAGTCGCCGTGCCGGTCGATGACCGTATGAGTGCGGGCGTTCATGACATCACCCTCGATGCAGCATCGTTGAGCTCCGGCGTCTATGTTGTCAAGTTCGAGGCCGGAACTTTTAATCGCCTGCGAAAAATAACGGTTCTAAAATAAAAAAGCATTCCGTAACTTTACTATCATGCTGTACACTCATTTGGAATGATTTTGGAACTTTAATAGTTAAAACTCATCGAATAAATAGACACGTTTTCGAACATTGATGAATTTTAAGGAAGCTCGGCAATAAAAAATCCGATTCGGAAAATATATTTATGCAGCAGGATTTGGGGGAAGCGGCTGTTTTTCATATTTTGGGCGGTATATTTTGCGCCCGCGCAGGCGGCCGAAGTGAGATTGACGGCGCCGGATGGAGCGCCGTATCGGCGTTTCGGCTATAGTGTGGCCCTGAGCGGGAGCACGTTGGCCGTCGGAGCTCCGGGTTACGCTTTGGAAGACGGATATCGCGGCGCCGTTTATATCTACAGGCTGGTCAATTCCGTCTGGACGCTGGAAACCGTTTTAAAGCCTATCGATTCCGATCCCTACAACTATTTCGGCAGTGCCCTTTCGCTCTATCAGGATAATTTGTTGGTCGGCGCCCACGCCGATACACTGCATGGCCGCACCAGCGGATCGGCTTATCTATTCAAACGTGTCAACGGCGCCTTTGTGCAGAAGGCGATCTTTCGTTCGCCGACGCCGTCGGCTGCCGATCTGTTCGGCAAAAGCGTCGCGATCAACGCTTCCGTTTGTGCAATAGGCGCGCCTGCAGCGGGCGGCGCTGTTTCATCCTCCGGAACGGTTTATGTCTACAAGCCGGATGCTTCCAGTCCCTCCGGATGGTCCTCGGACACCATGCTGCTTCCGGGAACCAGCGTTGCCAACGATATGTTCGGAGCGTCGCTTTCCGTCTCCGGCCTGCGTCTCATCGTCGGCAGCCCGTTCAAATCCGCAACCGCCGGAAAGGCTTATGTGTTCGAAAAGATAAACGGTTCCTGGACACGCAAGACTCTGTCTCCCGCCGACGGCACGTTGAGCAACCGTTTCGGTTTTAGTGTTGCCATAGACGGCAACCTGTGCGCCGTCGGCGCCTATCGCGATGACGTCGGCGATTTCGATGTCGGCTCGGTCTACATCTATCGTTATGATCAAGGCAGCTGGGTTTCCGAGGCCAAGCTGGTCGCCGCCGATGCCGATTCGGGAGACTTTTTCGGTTATTCTTTGGCGCTTTACGGCAGCTTTCTGATCGTCGGCGCGCCCGGAGACAACGGCCTTTACCGCGACAGCGGTTCCATTTACGCTTACCAGCGTTATAACGGCAACTGGCAACTCAAGACCAAAAAGTCCTTGTTGATGCAACAGCTTCTCGACCGTTTCGGCTCCTCTGCAGCGGTGGGCCAAGTGTACGCTATGGCGGGTGCGCCGGAGAAAAAGATCGGTAATGCCGAAAAGCAGGGCGCAATGTATGTCTATCAGACCTTCGAGGATTTGGCTCTGCCGGTGCTGCTGTCCTCTTTTACCGGCGAATGGGAGGATAACCGCATCGTATTAAGCTGGACGACCGAGTCGGAAAAGGATAACCTCGGCTTTCTTTTGGAGCGGCGCAGGCCGAAGGAACCATGGCAAAAGATAGCCGATTTTTCTACGCATCCAGAGTTGACCGGTCGCGGCACGGCAAGCGAACCGGTAGTCTATCGCTTTATTGATCAACCGCCGGGCGATGCGGACGAGCTCGTCTATCGGCTCTCCTTTATCGATATCAACGGTACGGCGGTCGCCCTTGAGCAAACTCTTCTCAAACGAAACGGCACAGCATCTGCGCTGTCAGAATTTCGTCTCTTTCCGGCATATCCCAATCCCTTCAATCCGCAAACGACGCTTTCCTATGAGCTTGCCCGCACGTCGAGGGTGGAGATCATCGTTTTCGATGCTGCCGGCAGGCAGGTACGCCGGCTTGTCGATGCGGCAGAGGCCGGCGGTCGCCATGCCGTGATCTGGGACGGCTGGGACGATGTCGGTGATTCGGCTCCGGCCGGCGTCTATTTCGTGCGCTTTTCCTTCGACGACTTGCGAAAAATGCAAAAGATCGTCTTGGTCCGTTAAGTAACGCCTTCTCCGCCTATTTCCCGCAACGAAACCCTTTGATTCATTTGCAAAAATGATTAAACTCTATATTAAAACAATATAAAGTTTTGCTTTTTTTCCGGATTGGAGAGCTTGGGAGAGTAGATGAAGCCGTTTCGTTTCACAACTTTGATATTGCTGCTGAGCGCACCCATTTTTGCCGCACATCATTGGGAGGCGCTGGTTTCCGCCGGTGATTTGTGGCGCTACTTTGTGGGCACGAGCGAGCCGCCGGCGCAGTGGATCAGTCTTGATTTTAAAGATGCGGCTTGGCAAACCGGTCGCGGCGGATTCGGTTACGGTGACAATGACGATGTGACCGTGGTACCGGCGACACTCTCCATTTACCTGCGTCGGTCCTTCGAGGTAAAGGATCTCTCCAAAATCGAACGTCTGCTGTTTATAATCGATTATGACGATGCGTTCGTCGCTTACCTCAACGGCGTCGAAATCGCCCGCTCCGCCGGGTTGGCCGATCCGCGCCCCCCTTACAATCGGCCCTCGACCGTAGGCCGCGAGGCGGTTCTCTATCAAGGCGGCACTCCTGAATCCTGGCCGGTCGATCTTGGCCTGCTTCGGCAGGGCATGAACGTTTTAGCCGTCCAGGTTCACAATCAGGACATTTCATCGAGCGATCTTTCGGCGATTCCTTATCTTTTGGCAGGCATCACGGAAACGACCCGCAGATACCAACCCACACCCTCCTGGTTCGTCGAGCCGTTCGATTTCGAATCGTCCAATCTGCCGATCCTCATTATAGACACGCAAGGGCAGGAAATTCCCGATGAGCCGAAAATCATGGCGCGCATGAAGATCATCGACAATGGGCCGGGAGCGCGCAATCGCCTGACCGACCCTCCGAACGGCTATGACGGCTGGATCGGCATCGAATCGCGCGGCAACGCCTCGCAGATGTTCGAGAAAAAACCGTATTCGTTCGAAACCCGTAATGAAGACGGCTCCGACAATGACGTCAAATTGCTGGGGATGCCGAAAGAAAAGGACTGGATTCTAATCTCCGCCTTTATTGACCGCACGCTCATGCGCGATGCCGTGGCTTATTATCTGTCGCGCTCGCTCGGCCGATGGGCGCCGCGCACACGCCACGTCGAAGTATTTCTCAACGGCGATTACCGCGGCGTCTACATCCTGGTGGAAAAGATCAAGTGGGGCAAAAACCGGCTCAACATTACCAAGCTGGATACCATGGACATCAGCGGCGACGCCGTAACCGGCGGCTACATTTGGGCCGTTCAGCAGGCGGATCCGACGGACGTGGTGTTCGGCAACAACGGCAATCAACGCGTGCTGAAATATCCCAAGGCCAACAAAGTCCGGCCGCAACAATTGGCCTATATCCGCCAGGCTGACGATTTCGTCAAGGCGCTGGTCGATAAACCCTATTTCAGCGACCCGACGCGCGGCTATCATCAATACATCGACGTCTCCTCTTTTATCGACGAACTGCTCGTACAGGAAGCGACGAAAAACTCGGATGCCTACGGCTGGAGCGGCTTTTTTCATAAGGATCGGCTGGGAAAAATCTGCGCCGGTCCGGTTTGGGATTTCGATCAGGCGCTGTCCAATTCAACGTACAATGAAGGCGACATCGTCGACCGTTGGGTGGTGGAGGATTGGGACCCGTCGATGCCGCGAATTTGGCTCAAGCTGTGGAACGATCCGGCTTTTAGGGAGGATGTTGCGAATCGTTGGTTTTCTTTGCGCAGCGGGCCGTGGCGAACCGATCGGATCTTTGCTTTTGTCGATTCCGTGGCCGCTTATCTGAACGAAGCGCAGCAGCGTAACTTTAAACGCTGGCCCATTCTGGGTCAATTCCTTTGGCGCGAAACTGCCGGTTATGAGAAACGCAACACCTACCAAAAAGAAGTCGATTATATGAAAAATTTTATCCGCGATCATACGGCCTGGATGGATGAACAACTCCAGGGTTATGTTCGCGTCGAGCAAAAAGAGTCTCTTTCCCCGCCGCAAGTCGTTCTTTCGCCCAATCCATTTTCGGATCGATTGGAGCTCTCGGTTACGTTGCCGCGAGAGGCGTATGTGGCGGTCGAGATTTACAACGCGCTCGGTCAACGGGTGCGTCGAGTGTGGGAGGGGACCGCGCCGAGAGGAACGGCACGCTTTACTTGGGACGGCGCTGATGAAGGCGGTCACCGAACGTCTCCCGGAGTTTACTTTTGCCTCGTCAAAGGAGGGGAGCTGAGTCAGCGCTTTAAGCTGATCAAGTTTTAATCTGAGGTGTAAGAAATCCAAGCGTTATTTATAGTTGTTCGGGATAAAAATAATCAATCAATTTTTCAATAGGGGTCAAACCGTTAAGAGAAGCATGCGGTTTGACCGTGTTGTAATAAT
>JAPDQV010000064.1:0-11299 GCA_034505495.1 candidate division KSB1 bacterium
TGATCTTTTTTTGAATTGCCACAGAGGCACGGAGGACACGGAGATAGAAAAATATATGCTCCGTGCTCTCTGTGTCTCCGCGGCGAAATTATTAAAACCCTCCTTGCTCTCTGTGTCTCCGTGGCTGATCTTTTTTTGAATTGCCACAGAGGCACGGAGGACACGGAGATAGAAAAATATATGCTCCGTGCTCTCTGTGTCTCCGTGGCGAAATTATTAAAACCCTCCGTGCTCTCTGTGTCTCCGTGGCTAGGTCCTGTAAAACCTCAATCCAATTCCAGCACCACCTTGCCGCAGTTGCCGCTGAGCATGACGTCGAACCCCTTTTGAAATTCCTCGAAACGAAAACGATGCGTCAGTACGGGCGAAATGTCGAGCCCGCTCTGCAGCATGGTTTGCATTTTATACCACGTTTCAAAGATCTCGCGGCCGTAGATGCCTTTGATCGTCAGCCCTTTAAAGATCACCTGATCCCAGTTGACCTGCGCCGAGTTCGGCAGGATGCCGAGCAGGGCGATTCTGCCGCCGTGATACATGTTTTCGAGCATGGACTCGAACGCGTCGCGGTTGCCGGACATTTCGAGGCCGATGTCGAATCCGATCATGCCCAGCTCTTTGCGGCATTCTTCGATGGAGGTGCGGGTGACGTTGATGGCGCAGGTGGCGCCCATGCGGCGCGCCAGTTCGAGGCGATAATCGTTGATGTCGGTCACGACGATGTTGCGGGCGCCGACATGGCGGCAGATGGCGGTCGCCATGATGCCGATGGGGCCGGCGCCGGTAATCAGCACATCCTCGCCGACGAGATCAAAGGACAGCGCGGCGTGAGTGGCGTTGCCGTAAGGATCGAAAAAAGCGGCGATTTCGGACGGCACCGAGGGGTGAATATGCCAGGCGTTGGCGGCCGGCAGCGAGAGATATTCGGCAAAGCAGCCGTCGCGGTTGACGCCGATGCCGATTGCGTTGGTGCACAGGTGACGCCGGCCGGCGCGGCAGCTGCGGCAGACGCCGCACACGATATGCCCCTCGCCCGACACGCGCTCGCCGATCTGGTAGCCGCTTACGTCCCTGCCCATGTCGACGATTTCGCCGACGAACTCGTGGCCGATGATCTGCGGCACCTTGATCGTCCGTTGCGCCCAGGCGTCCCACTTGTAAATATGCAGATCCGTGCCGCAGATGGCGGTTTTGGTGATTTTGACCAGCAGGTCGTTATTGCCGATCTTGGGGATCGGCACCTCTTCGAGCCACAAGCCCTCGCGCGCTTCTTTTTTGACCAAAGCCTTCATCGTTTTCATACCATCCTCACCCTTGCGAAAAGACGTTTTTTCTCAACCGACAATAGGATGACGACCGTCTGCTCTTGTCTGCGATCATTCTGTTCGATTTGTAAAGCGGGAAAACTGGGGGCGATAAAGAAATGAAAAAGTTGCCGAGTTTCATCAGCGGACAAGGGTGTCGGCGCAAACGTCCGCCGCCGTAAAGCCGACAAGCGCATGGTTCGCCTTTCACTTTGCTTTTGAGGCGCGCCAATATAGTCAGGCGTTTCAACTTTGTCAAGCTGTTTGCAGGAAAAATCTGTTGTGAATCGGGCTGAAAAAACCTATATTAACGCCATAAACAAAGTTTAGTCGGCCAAACCTGGAGCGGCGCATGGAAAAACAGTATGATGTAACCACGCAGGAATACATCGAGGTGATTTATCAGCTCGAGAAGGAGAATCGTGTGGCGCGGGTAACCGAGATTGCCGAACGGCGCGGGGTGACCAAGTCGAGCGTGTCCCTCGTCATGCAGCAGCTGCAGCAAAAGAACTTGGTCGACCGCAAGCTCTACGGCCACATTACATTGACCGCCGGCGGCAGGCGCTTGGGCGCCAGGCTGATGAAACGTCATGAGGTCCTTGCGCGGTTTTTGCGGGAGGTGGTCGGCGTTTCGGCGCAGACGGCGGAACAGGATGCCTGCATCCTTGAGCATGTGATCAGTAATGAATCTTACAATGCCATGCGTCGCCTGCTGGATGGGATCAAGGACTCGCCCGAGGCCGAAGAGCGTTTGGCCGCCTGGAGGCAGCGTGGAGAGCAGACGTCACGCCCGCGCGAAGATGGCTCTGCAAAAGAAAGGTCGGACAAATGACTCTCGATAAAGCAAAAGCCGAGCAAAAATTGCGCATCGTACGCATTCACGGCGGACATTTGCTGCGCGATCGCCTGTACCAGATGGGGCTTTTTGAAGGCACAAATATCGCGGTCAAGCAGATTTCACGGCTGGGCGGGCCGCTGCTCATCGAATGCGGCGGTTCGCGCATTGCCCTCGGCAGAGGCATGGCCCGACAGATCGACGTCGAAGAGATCGAGAGCAATGCCCTTTCAAACGAGAAATAATGACTTTGACTCGCGCCATCCGCATCCGGTCATCGTGCTTGCCGGCCAGCCGAATTGCGGCAAGAGCACGATTTTCAACCATGTTGCCGGCTATCTTTCCATAACCACCAATTTCCCCGGCGTCACCGTTGAATACCTGCGTTCGCACGTCGTCGTTGCCGGTCGGACCTGCAATCTGGTCGATCTGCCCGGCGTCTACTCGCTGACGGCGCTCGATCCGGCTTCCATAGAGACCAAAAAGTATCTCTTGGAGAAGAGAGTCGATGTGATCGTCAACGTCGTCGACGCCTCGGTGCTCAGCCGCAGCTTGGAGCTGACCCTGCAGCTGCTCGAGCTGGGTCGGCCCATGGTGCTGTGCCTGAACATGATGGACGAAGCCGAGCGCAAAGGCATCTCGATTGACGTCGCCAAGCTCTCGCAGCTTTTGGGCATTCCGGTAATTCCGGCGGTGGCGACGCGCGGTACGGGCTTGGAGGAGCTGTTTGCCGCCGCGTTCGAACTGATCCAAAACCCGCAGTCGGCTCCTCCGCAAAAGCTGAGCCGCCATGTCGAAAGCAAAGTCGAAGAGCTGATCGCCGAGTCGGGCGACCATTTTTCGTCTGCGCCCAGCTCGCGACTGGTGGTGATCAAGCAGCTCGAAGACGACTCCTATTTCGCGCAAAAATATCCCGCTGATGCCGAGTGGCGCCGTCGCTTGGCGCAGGTACGGCAGGAATTGGGAGAAGAGCACGGCGAAACCTCGGCGGCGGTGATTGCCATGGAGCGGCACCATTGGGCGATGAAAATCTTTGAGCAGGTTGCCCAAGTGACGCCGCGCCGCCGCACAGGGCTGGATTACCTCGACGATCTGACCACTCATCCCATCGTCGGCTACGGTTTGATGACCCTTTTGCTGTTCGCCTTTTTCGTCGCCGTCTTTCGCCTCGGGGCTTGGGTCGAAGGGCCGCTGCTGCGATTCCTGGCGAAATTTTCACAAGCGGTCATTGCCTGGAGCGGCCTGAGCGGGACTGCCGAAACGATCGCCGTCGGCGCTCTCCAGGGATTCACCGGCGGCGTCGCCGTCGTCCTACCCTACCTCTTTCCGTTTTTGCTGGCCATGGCGTTCATCGAAGACATCGGCTATTTGCCGCGCATCGCCTTTCTCATGGACGGCCTGATGCACCGAATGGGCCTCCACGGAACGGCCGTAGTGCCGACGATCCTCGGCTACGGCTGCAGTGTCCCGGCGGTAATGGCCGCCCGCATCCTTCCGTCGGCGCGCGATCGTTTCATCGCTTCGGTGATCGCCGTTCTCGTCCCCTGCTCGGCGCGTATGGTGGTGATCATGGGATTGGTCGGTTACTATTTGGGCGGAGCGGCCGCTTTTGCCGTCTATCTCCTCAACGCCGGAGTCGTCATCCTCACCGGCGCCGCACTGTCACGGCTCATGCCCGAAGATTCGCCGGGACTTGTTCTGGAAATGCCCTCCTTTCGTCTTCCAAAACTGAAGGTCCTGCTGGCAAAGACTTGGCTCAGACTCAAGGAGTTCATTTTGATTGCCTGGCCGCTCCTCATCGTCGGCAGCGCCCTTTTAACCGGCATCGAATTGCTGGGCGGGACCCCGTTCATCAACCGCTTGACGGCACCGCTCATGAAGCTGCTCGGACTGCCTGAATCCATCGGCATGACTCTGCTGTTCGGCGTGCTGCGCAAAGAACTGACCCTGCTCATGCTTTTTCAGGCCTTGGGAACCCAGAACGTCGCCGCCGTCATGAGCCCCTCGCAAATCTTGACCTTTACCCTCTTTGTCGTCTTTTACCTGCCCTGCATGGCGACGCTTGGAATTATGGCGGCGGAATTGGGGTGGAAGAGGACCGCAGCCGGAGCCGGCGTCTCGTTTATCATCGCCGTGCTCATCGCCTTGGCTGCAAGGATCGTCACCGGCCTCATTTTTTGAATAAAGATCGCTTTTTATCCGCCGTCAGCTTTTTGCCATAGTTCAATTGCGAATCCGTCGTGAGCATGGGGAAGGGAGGGACCACCATCGCGTAGGGCTGATCGGTGTACACGGCAAAGAGATCGATGCGCGTCAGCGGGATAGTTTCCAACAGATCGGTGTTGATCTCGATGAGCGGAGAATATTTCGTCTGCAGCGAATCGATGAGCGGGTTGAGATCCTGCTCGATGATCGACAGAAAGCGATTGGGAAATTCTTCGAGCTTGCCCAAAGCGGCCAGATATTCGTTGCGCGCCGCTTCCGCCAGATAGGCGTCGCGCCACATGGCGGTGCGCTGCTGCACGTAGGGGTGCTTGTCGAACCCTTCGCGATAAGCCTGCCGCGTGATGTACTTGTCGCGAATGATGTCGACCAGCGCCAGTTTGAGCTGCTCGGCAAACTCGTTTTTCGCCATGCGCCGCTTGCGAAAATGCAGCGGATGCAGCAGCAGCTCGCGGTCCAGGTCGCCGATCGTCCACACCTTGCCGTCGACCGTCAACAGCGGCCGATCCTTCCAATTCTGCAGGCGAAGCGAGAGCGAATCGATCGGCAGATCGTCGCCGCCGGCTTTGCCCCACACCAATTTTTTCATCGCGATCTCTTTTTGCTCGCCGGGCGGAAAATAGATCGGCCCCAGCAGATTGACCAGCTCGACGAACGTCTCGGGATTGAATTCGACCTTTTTCCCCTTCATCAGCTTGACGACATAGCTGCGAAACGCCTGCTCGGCATATTTGAACGTCAAATGCTCGGTAACGTCGCGCGAACGGTTCTGCACCGCCTGAGTGCTGAGATCGATCTTTTCCGTCCAGCCGTCGACCACCAGCCATAGGAACTCGTTTTCGATCTGCAGCGGGCCGATCAGCTGCCCCGGCTTGACCGGCTGTTCATAGAGCGCCTGCTTGACCTGGTGGATTTCTTCGCCGGCAAACTCGACCTTGCGGGTCGGCAGGCGATCGATGCCGAAAAACTTGCGCGCCGTCTCTTCGAACGGCTGCTTCTCGTGAAGGACTTTTTGCACCAGCAGATCGTTGACGGCTTTGTTCTTGGTGGAAAGGTAGCGAATCTCATAGGTGCGTGCGGCCAGATCGTAGACGCGCCGCACCTCCTGCGGATCGAGCTTGATCGGCTCGTAAAAATGCCGGCGATAGAACATCTGCCGCATGGCCTGCTCTTTTTGACCCTGGACAAAGAGCCGGAACCGCTCATTGCGCGCCAATTCGGTCGACTCGCCGCGGTCGCGGGCGAGCAGTGCCTCGGCGATAAGAGAATTCAGAATGATCTTTTTGTGCACATAGTAATCCATCTTGGCGTACGGCGGCCGGATGGTGTATTCGGCGCGTTCGAGAAACTCCCTTTCGGTGATGACGCGATCTCCGAGCCGCGCCATGATTCGTTCCTGCGGCGCCTCTTTTCGGGCGCAGAATAAAAGCAAGCCCAATAAGGTGAAAAGGTAAAAACTCTTTTTGCGCATCGATCAGTCCTTTATCCTTTCCGATAATGTTTAAGATAAAGGAAAAGCGGCAAAAAGGCAATAGCCGGTGCGGCAGAAACGGCTTGTGCCCTGAATAAAAAAGCAGCTTTGCCGAGAATTGCCGATAGGCGGTTCCCTGCTGAAGGAAATATTGCGATTTGCAGCTGCCGATGCAAGGGAGCTGCCGTAAAATCTTGTGCTAAGGCTGCCTCATCGGCGCGGACTTTTGCGCAGACGCGTGGTTAATGGATGCGAATCGAGGTCAGGCGGGTCGTAATCAGCCTTTTACAGCGGAAGAGATGCGCTTCAACCGGCGTTTTGAATAAAGCAGAGCCGTTCAACGGAGGGAAGAGGCGACCAACTGCATACGGTAAGGCTTGCAGGCGGGAGCCGGAAAAAAGCGGCCTTCGATCGCTTCTACAGGCGAGGAGTTTGTTCAGGTTCAGGAACAGATTTTCCCCTATCGGCGTTCTGATGCCGAAACTGCAGGAGAAATGCTGTTCATGGAAGCCGAGAGCGGACCTTTTCTGTGTCCGCCATAAGGCAGGCGGTTGCCCGCTGTCCTTTTCCGACGGCCGATTGCGTTTTGCTCGGCGGAAGCAGCCGCCCATTACCATGGAAAGGCATTGAGTTGAGGGAGGGATGCATGTGCCCTACAAGCGTATCTGCGCCGTATAGCGGGTGCAGGAATTGGATCCGCTTGTGTTAAAGGATTTATTCGGCATAGCTCTCAAACAAAGCGAAGCATAAAAAGTTGACGAGTTCCGGAGGTGCGTTATGATAGCAATCGAAAGTCAACTGCAGACGCTGCGCAAATGGAGCGAGGCTGCTGAAAACAATGTTCTGACGATCTACGCCGACGTCAATCCGGCCAAACCGGAAAACGCCAATCGCGCCTGGCTGACGCGAATCAAAAATGCGCTGAAAGACATGCCCGAGATTCGCGACCGCCAGGGTAAACGCGATCAGCCTTTGTATGATCAGGTGCTCGAACTGCTGGAAATGGAACGTCCCGAGGCGCGCACGATCGCTCTCTTTGCCCATCGCGAGCCGCACGGCCGGCTCTATGCCGAGCGGCTGGATCTGCAGATCGAGCTGCCGGTCGTGGATCTTGGGCACGGCCGCATCGAGGCGCGTTACGGCGCACCGTACATGACGCCGTTATGGTTTGCGGTTGACGAGTATGAACGTACCGGCATCTTGGTGCTGGCGGCCGGACAGTGGCGCTTTTTTGAGGTTTTTCTCGATGAAATCCGCGAAGATGAGGAGGCGCTTGCCGGCATCAGCGCGGAGGACTGGGAGGAGCTGGCGGAAGCGGGCGGCAGGATGGCCTCGGAATGGCGGGCACGTGCGGGAAAGCCGGGGGGACGTTATGACAAACTTTCACCCAAAGAGAGGGAGGCGGCCCATACAGCCGCCTGGATGAACCGCCTCTATGGTCGCTTGTCGCGCGCGCTGGAGCAGGCGGTCGACCGCTTGGCCGTCGAGCGAGTGGTTCTCGTCGGCGAGCAGTGGCAAACCAGTCATTTCGAAACCTATCTGAGTCGGCGACTGCAGAACCGCGTCGCCGCAAGGCTGCCTTTGTGGCCGGACGCCAAGCAAATCTCGGCCAACGCCCTCTGGCGGCGGGTAGAGCCCGCCTTGGCGGAGGCCGAACGGAGATCCGAAATGGAGTTGCTGGAGGCAATCCGCCAAGAGCAGGGGTTGTGGGGCGTAGACGACGTGCTCGACGCGCTGCAGATGGGAAGAGTCAGACTTTGGGTGCTGCCGTGGTCGCTGGAAACTATGATCTGGCGCTGTCACGAGAACGGCTTTGTCGCTGCAACGGAGGCGGCGGTTAAAGCCCTGTGCCCGCAGGCCGAACAGGTGCCGCTGCGGGAACACGCTGTTGATTTGGCGTTGACTTTCGGCGCCAAGATCGAGTTCGTCCGCGGGCCCGCGGAACAGCGTCTGATTGCCGAAATGGGCGGCATGGCCGCCTTGCTGCGCTGGTAGGCAAATCGTTCCCTTGACCCGCTTTGCTCCGAGCAGCGGACAGAGGCGATCCGCAGTATCCGGATCTGCTCCAAGGGGCCTTTACCGATAGGGCCGACAGGAGGCGGCCGCAATGCAGCCCGCCTTTAGGCCGCTTCCTGCCGGCCGACCCCGTGAGCTTTACCGAACTTTGGCAAAGCCAAGCGATCAATTGAAAAAATACTTTTCGGAAACGATTTTTTTGATCGTTTTGAGAGACTTGGCTTTTCGGCGGTGTCGCCCCTTTTCTGTTTCCATCCCCGCCGCAGATGACTTTTTCAGCTTGCTCGAATGGCAACGAATGCGTATGTTTCGAACAGGCGGTCCGATTTTCGACAAGGCGGCCGTCGACTTTTCCTCAATCGGGAAGAATTCGCAGAGGGAGCACAGTCGTTGCACAAAAGAGGAAAGCGATGGATCTCTTCAAACGGCTCTTTTCTCGGTCCCTTCGTTACGCCGGACTTTGCCTTCTCTTTATTGTTTTTTTCATGATCGGATCGGCGGCGGTCGCCGACCTGATCCCCAAGGACGCTCCCTCCGAGCCGGGTTTGGTGCCGACCAGCGTCGGGCTGTTGATCATTGCACTGGTCAATCTGCTGGTCCTTGCCGCGCTGATCCGCACGTCAAGATGGAGCGGATGGAAACTGGCGCTCAGTCTCGCAGCGGCTTATTACGGCGTAACCACGGTGCTGACCCAAATCGAGACGTGGTATTTTCTATCCTCCATTACCGTCGAACCGCTGCTCTTGCCGCGTCTGTTCCTCATGGGACTGCCGACCGCTTTTCTGTTCGTTCCTGCGGCGGTGTGGGTTTTGGGCAAAGGCCGTTCCGCGCCCGAACCGCTCGCGCCCGCGCCGCAGCTCTCTGCTCGGCAGTGGATCTGGAAAACGGCGCTTCTCGGCTTTATCTATCTGGTGCTGTATTGGACGGCAGGCTATTTTATCGCCTGGCGCAATCCCGAGCTGCGCGCCTTTTACGGCAGTCCGGGCGAGGCTCTGCCGTTCTTTGCGCACACGCTCGAAACCTTGAAAAACGACCCGATGCTGTTCCCGTTGCAGTTCTTTCGCGGTCTGCTCTGGATTCTGTGCGCTCTGCCGATCATTCTCGGCTCTCAAGCAACCATCGGCCGCACGGCGCTGCTGACGGGATTGTTCTTCAGCGTGCCGCAGAACGTCGGACATATTCTCGCCAATCCCCTAATGCCCGTCGCGAGCGTACGGCTAAGTCACATGATCGAGACCGCCTCCTCGACATTTCTTTACGGCGTACTCGTGGTGCTCTTTCTCTACCGACCGCGCCGTTCTTTAGGCGAATGAAGCGGCTTTAACGGAAATCGAAAGGCAGACCGGCATAGAGGTCGATGAAAAGAGAGACTTTCGATTGCGGCAGATGCGCGGTTTGCGCCGGCAGCCGCTTGATTTCACTCGAACGAAATTTGCTGTTGCGGGCAGGCCGTTCTCGACCACTGCGCGCATCTGTTCAGCAAAAAGGGTTTTGATAAACGCAGAGGAAGGTCATGTTTCCGATTCAAGACACGGTCGCCAAGCGTTACCCGCCGACGGTCACTTGGCTTTTGATCCTCGTAAACGCCGTGGTTTTTCTTTATCAGGTCTCCCTGCCGCCGCCGCTTCAAGAGAGCTTTATTCATACCTTCGCTCTGGTTCCGGCGCGCTTTTTCGGCAGCATGGCAGTGCTTAGACCGCCGGAGGGCTGGTCGGATTACCTGCCGTTTCTCTCCAACATTTTTCTGCACGGCGGTTGGCTGCACTTGATTCTGAATATGTGGACGTTATGGATTTTCGCCCCCGCCGTCGAAGATCGTCTGGGTTCGCTCGTCTTTCTGCTCTTTTACCTGGTTTGCGGTATCGCCGCTTCGCTGGCGCACGCGCTGGTCAATGCGTCGTCGACCGTGCCCGCCCTCGGCGCTTCCGGCGCCATTGCCGGCATCATCGGCTGCTATGTACGCCTGTTTCCCTTTGCCCGGCTGGTGACGCTCGTGCCGATCTTGTTCTTTCCGGTCTTTATCGAAATCTATGCGATCTTTTATGCCTTTTTCTGGTTCATCACCCAGATCATCCCCGGCTTGTTTTCTCTGCTGGTTCCGGCCTCCGAAGGCGGCATCGCCTGGTGGGCGCACATCGGCGGCTTTGTCGCCGGCTGGATGTTGGCGCCGACGATCCGCAAACCGGCGCGCAGCTATCGGCGCTTTTATGACGATGAAGGGTGTTACGGATTCTTTCCGAACGGCTGTCGATAAAGAGGAGGATTACCATGGGAGCTATGGACATTTTTTGGATTTTCTTTATGATTTCATCCCTGCAGCCGGTGCTGCAGCGGCGCTATCTCGACGCCATGCGCATGCGCAAAATCGCCATGATCGAAAAGATGCGCGGCTCGCGCGTCATTCTATTGGTGCATCGACAGGAGACCATGCGGCTGTTGGGTTTTCCGCTGATGCGCTACATCGATGTGAACGATTCGGAAGAAGTGCTGCGCGCCATTCAGATGACCGACGAAGATGTGCCGTTGGATATTGTTCTGCATACGCCGGGCGGCTTGGTGCTTGCCTCGCTGCAGATAGCCCGCGCAATTCAGGCGCATAAAGGCAAGGTGACCGTCTTTGTACCGCACTATGCCATGTCGGGAGGGACCCTCATCGCCCTGGCGGCCGATGAGATCGTCATGTGCCGACACTCTGTTCTGGGGCCGATCGATCCGCAGATCGGACAATTCCCGGCAGCTTCCTTTCTCAAAGTGGTCGAGCAGAAACCGATCTCCGAGGTCGACGACCAGACCCTGATCATGGCGGACGTGGCGCGCAAAGCGATTCAGCAGCTCGAAACCGAGGTGAGCCGACTGCTGTGCAAGCATATGCCGGAAGACGCCGCCCGCGCGCTGGCAACCAAGCTGGCCACCGGCACCTGGACGCACGATTACCCCATTTCCGCCGATGAAGCCAAAGCGCTTGGACTGCCGGTCAGCACCGACATGCCGACCGAGATCCTGCAGCTGATGACGCTCTATCCCCAGCCCGTGCGGCATCAGGGCGCCGGCGTCGAGTATTTGCCGGTTCCCCGCCAGGGCAGGAGTCAAAATCCGTGACCGGCTGACGAACTTGATCTCGTAGGGCGGGATTTATCCCGCCCTTGCTGCGCAATCTAACGCAGCGCGAGATTTATCTCGTTCCGGTAGCGCGAGATTCATCTCGTGCATCAACGCAGCGCGGAATTCATCCCGTGCCCGCACCGCAATCTAACGTAGTGCGAGATTCATCTCGTGCATCAACGTAGCGCGAGATTTATCTCGTGCCGGTAGCGCGAGCTTTATCCCGTACCCGCAGCGCAATCTAACGCAGCGCGAGATTCATCTCGTGCATCAACGTAGCGCGAGATTCATCTCGTGCCGGTATCGCGAGATTCATCTCGTCCCGGCAGCGCGGGATTTATCTCGTGCTTG
>JAPDQV010000064.1:11308-11657 GCA_034505495.1 candidate division KSB1 bacterium
TAACCTGCAAATTTTCAGTAGCAAAATCGCTGGTCTGGGTTAAATCCCCGTCCCGATAAAAATTTGAAAAATGGTTCTACGTCGACAATTTAAAAAATTGTTCTACGATGCGGCAAAACTGCGCGCAATTCAATTCAGCACATTTTCAATCGGACTTTCGACTTTGGACTTTCGACCTGCCGCCCTTGACTTTCGACTTTGGACTTTCGCCCATCATTAAAATAAAACCAATCAGAAAGCATTTCGCATGCCCTTATACCTATTACACTTCGGAAAATAAATCCCCCGTACTTCTAGTCCCCCGAAAACTCAACGTCCCTTTACCCCTGCTCCCGTAGCCTTCTTCCTT
>JAPDQV010000065.1 GCA_034505495.1 candidate division KSB1 bacterium
TCGGCCTCGCCAGACTCGTCGGCGGAGCCGTCAAGTCCCAGGTCTCCGACCAGCCCGCTCAACTCGTCACCGACTATGAGCTGAAGCAAAACTACCCCAACCCCTTCAACCCGTCGACCACCATCGAGTTCGCCCTGCCCAAAGACGGCAAGGTCAAACTCGTCGTCTATGACGTCCTCGGAAGACAGGTCGCTTCGCTCATCGACGCCAAACTCGAGGCCGGCATCCACTCCGTCTCCTTCAACGCCGCCGACCTACCCTCCGGCGTCTACTTCTACCGCCTGCAAACCAACGAAAAAACCCTCACCCAGAAAATGATGCTCATCAAATAACCCGCAGACGGTAACATCCATCCATATTAAAAAGCCTTCGGGGCTGGACCCCGAAGGCTTTTTTTGTTAAGTTTTCGTTGCTTTTATTAATTTTTCCTTTATATTTTATGGACAATTAACTACACAACATGAACAATAGGGAGGAATAAAAGGGGCGAAAAATTTCAAGCTTTCAATCAATGAATGATTTGTTTAACCTTAACAAGGGAGCTTAGATGATGAAGAATTTGATGACTACTTTAGCTGCTGTTTTGCTCATCATCTCCGTCGTGCAAAGCCAACCGCTCGATCTCGTCATCGATGCGCAAAAGGACGCCTGGTACGAACAGCTGACCGGCCCGGCGGATGGTTTCATTATCATTCCGGCGGCCTGCTACAACACCAACGGGCAACCGAATGATGATGCGGATCTATCGGCCAAACTGTGGACCGCCTGGGATGAAAATTATTTGTACTTTTACCAAGAGGTAAAAGACAATGTCGTTCATCTCAACAATCCGACCTCCTGGCAGAACGACATACTCGAAATGTACTTTGACCCGGATCCTGCCGCTGCCAAGGCAACCGGCCAGATCGGCATTACCATAACGGCATTGGATTCGGCCGACGTCGAAAATCCGGCAAACTTGACCGGAGTTATGAACTTGACCGGCAACGGCATGGCGGCCGGAAATGTGGTATCCAAAGAAGATTATGCCCGGCGGTTGACCGAGGACGGCTATATACTCGAAGGCCGCATCAAGTGGGAGTGGATCAAGGCAACTGACGGCCGCAACCCCATCACGCCGGCTGTCGGCAACATTTTTGGTCTGGCGACCATGAACCACGACAACGACGTCGCGCAAAGAGAAGGATCGATCACCTGGGCGACGATCATGGATGATGCGGTTTGGAATCAGCCGCCGATGCACGGCAAAGTCGAATTCCTCGAGAACAACAAGCTGAAATTCAGCGCGGAAAACGCCATCACCGGCGTTAAAAATCCATTGGCACCGCTCTATGAGCCCAATGGGCTTCCCGAGCCGTGGTTGACCATGGATATCGGCGATGTAGCGGCAGCCGGCAGCGCCGAGTTTGCCGATGACAAATTTACCGTCACAGGCTCCGGCGCCGATATCTGGGGAACCAAAGACGGCTTTCGCTTTGTTTTCCAAACCGTAACCGGCGATGTGGAAATTACCGCCTATTTGGAATCTTTGACCAAGTCAGACCCGTGGACGAAAGGCGCCTTGATGATTCGTGACGCGCTTAACGACAGCTCGGCGCATGCCATTGTTGCGCTAGCTTCGGACAACGGCGAAGCGTTTCAGTGGCGCCCGGCCCCCGGAAAAGAGAGCAACCATATTGCCGGCGTCACTACGGTTGTGCCGCCCAAGTGGCTCAAACTGCAGCGCATCGGCGATGTGTTTGCCGGCTATACTTCTCCTGACGGCGTGAAATGGGATTTCATCGGCAGAGCGACGATTCCCATGAGCGGCCAGGTCTATGTCGGAATGGCCGTCACTGCTCACAACAACGGCGCTCTTTCGACTGCGGTCTATTCGAATGTCGAAATCAACCGCTCGCCGGTTACACCGGAGCTCAATTTCAACATGGTCATCGACGGTCAACGCGATCCATGGTACAAGTTCCTCAGCGGGCCCGATAACGGCTATATTGTCATTCCTGCTGCCGCTTATAACGACAACGGCCAGCCCGATAATGCCGCCGATCTTTCCGCCTCGCTATGGACGGCGTGGGATGAGACATATCTTTATGTCTACGAGGAAGTTAAGGACAACAAAGTGAACGTCAACAATCCCACCTCCTGGCAGAATGACGTGTTGGAGCTGTACTTTGATCCGGATCCTTCGCAACCGGTTACGACCGGCCAGATCGGCATCACCATCACGGCGCTTGACACGCCGGATGTGGACCCGGCAAATTGGAGCGGCATCACTAACCTGACCGGTAACGGCGGAGCAACCGGCAACGTCGTCACCAAAGAAGATTATGCCCGCACCAAAATTTCCGGCGGTTATGCCATCGAAGCGCGCATCAAGTGGGAGTGGTTGAAAGATGCCACCCGTTCTTTGACTCCCGAGGTCGGTAAAATCTTCGGCCTGGCCATTATGAATCACGACAACGACGTAGACAAACGGGAAGGCTCGATTTCCTGGGCAACCGTTTTGAAGGATAACGTCTGGAATACCCCGGCCAACCACGGAACCGTCGAGTTTCTACCCGACCATCAGCTCAAAATGACGCCGGTCAGCCCGAGAGATCCTGCCCTCAGCAATCCTCTGGCACCGCTCTATGTGCCGACCAGCCTGCCTGCGGACTGGCTGACGATGAACCTTGGAGCCGTGCCGGCTCCCGGAAGTGTCACCGAGAGCAGCGGCACGTGGACGGTTGCCGGAGCCGGAGCGGATATTGGGGGAACGGAAGATGCTTTCCGTTTCGCTTTCCAAGTTCGCAGCGGCGACATTGAACTGACCGCCAAGTTAGAGAGCCTGACCAAATCCGATCCGTGGACCAAAGCCGGGCTGATGATCCGCGACGACTTGACGCCCAACTCTGCTTACGCCTTTATCTGCCTGGCTTCGGACAACGGCGAGCATTTCCAGTATCGTACCAAAGCCGGTCAGGAAAGCCAAGATGCGGCAGGCGAACCGAAGGTCAAGGCGCCGCGCTTTGTCAAGATCGTTCGCATCGGTGACCTCTTGCAAGGATGGACTTCGGTGGACGGCAAAGCCTGGCTGAAGGTCGGGCAGACGGAGATCAAGATGACCGGTCAGATTTATGTCGGTATGGCGGTCACGGCTCATCACGCGACCAAGACCTCAACTGCCGTATTCTCGGGCGTGCAATTCAAGACCAAACCGACGGCAGTGGAAGAGAAAATCTCCGATCGCCTGCCGGACAGCTACGAGCTGTTGCAGAACTATCCGAACCCGTTCAATCCTACCACCACCCTCAGCTTCTCGCTGCCTGTCGATGATAAAGTCAAACTGGCTGTTTACGACATCCTCGGCCGCGAAGTCAGAGTGCTGGTGGACGGTAAATTGACGGCGGGCGTTTACCGCTACGAGTTCGATGCGGCCGACTTGCCGTCCGGCGTCTATTTCTACCGTCTGAAAACGGCCAATCACACTTTAACCAATAAAATGATGCTGATTAAATAGCCGTTGTCATCATAACCTTCGAAAAACCTTTAGGGCGGTTGCGCCCTAAAGGTTTTTCTTTATCCGTCAGTCAATGAAAACCAAAAAAATCATTTTTACCGCAATTCTTTGGCTGCTGCCGTTCCTCTTCTTGGCCTGCCTGGAAGGAGTATTGCAAATTATCCGCTATGGAGGGAATCGCGATCTATTTGTCCTGCAAAAGAGCGGCTCGATTTCGGAATATGTTCTCAACGAAAATTTTACCCGCCGCTACTTTTTTCAAAAAGGCATCAAAACGCCGGTGCCGCTTTCCCAGCGCTTTTTAGCAGTAAAAGACGCTTCGACGCGACGCATTTTTTGTTTGGGTGAGTCGACTACCCAGGGATTTCCTTATCCTCCAAACGGAGCCTATCCCTTCATACTACAGAATATTTTGACGGATTATTATCCTGACAAAAAGATCGAGGTTTTGAATTGCGGCATCACCGGCATCACTTCGCACTGCGTCCTCGACATGGAGCGGGAAATCCTCGACAAATACCGACCGGATGTATTGGTCATCTACACCGGCCATAACGAGTTCTACGGCGTTTTTGGTCGCGCATCGGCCTTGTCGCCTTCACACAGCGCGAGGCTGACGCAGCTTTTCCTCCAATTGCAGAACTCACGGTTTTTTCTTTTTTTACGCGACGGCATCAGCCGTTTCTACAGCCGTTCGGTGCAGCGGCCCTCCGAGCGTCCCGCGAACACCCTTATGAGTCTGATGGCCAAAGACACAGAGATCCTTCTCGATAGTCCGATAGTTTCTGAAACCGCGCAGCAATTTAGAAAAAACCTAACGCTGATGTGCCGCCTTGCACAAAAGCGGGGCGTTCCGATTGTTTTTTGTACGCTGGTCGATAATCTGAAGGATCTGCCGCCGTTTGCCTCGAAAAACCGTTCCGACCTTTTCCCAAGAGATTCTTTACAGTGGGCAGAAAAAATGCGCTTGGGGGATAAGCTGCAGAAAACCGGTCAGTTCGTAGAAGCGGCAAAAGCTTACCGTCGCGCCTTGGCCGTAGATTCGAGCGCGGCGCTCATCCGTTTCAAGTTGGCGCAATGCCTATTTGAATTAGGTGATTATCAAGAAGCTGCAAAGCATTTTTCAGCTGCCAAAGATCTGGACGTCGTTCGTTTCCGCGCTCCCTCGAGCTTTAATGCGATCATTCGACAAGTTACTGATGAAAAGCACGTGTCTTTGGCTGACTGTTTTGAAGCTTTTGCCCGCCGTTCGCCGGGCGGCATCATGGGAAAAGAACTTTTGCTCGAGCATGTTCATCCGAACCTGAGCGGGCACTACTTGATTGCCGAAACGATCGCTGAAGCGCTGATCGATAGTCGGATTCTCGGACCGGCGGCAAGCACAAGTCCTGCTAAAAGCATTGACGAATATTTGCAGCAATGTCGGCTTACGATTTTAGACCACGAGATCGTGCAATATTCTCTTTTTCGTTTGACCTCGAACTGGCCGTTTTCGACGAATGAACAATCGCATGTTTACCAAAGAGTCGGCAATCCCCGCACGGAAGCTTTGGCGCGGCAGCTTGTCGATGAAGGCAAGTCGAATTGGGTCGAGCTGCATCTTGTTTACGGCAGCGAATTAGCTGCTGCCGACCAATTCGAACCGGCCGAGGCGGAGTTTCTGGCTGCTCTGACTATGTATCCGGCTGCTGCCGCCTACGATTGCTTAGGGCGACTCTATCTCAGGCTGACGGAATCCGCCTATCGCGATGAAAAGGACTATCGCCGCGCCGATTATTATTTCAAACGCGGTCTGTCCGTATACCGTGAAGCATTGCAGCGTTACGCGGATGATTTGGAAATGAACATGAACTATGCTCTGCTGCTTTTAATGCGGGCGGACTATGCGGAGGCGGCGGAAAAGCAGTTGCGTCGAGTGATCGAACTTGCACCCGCGCACCTCAACGCGCACAAGCTGCTCATCGAGCTTTTGCTGCGGCGCCAAAATTCGGCTCAAGCGGAAGCCCTAATTCAGCAGGCGCTCGAGCATTTTCCGCGCGAAGGCCGCTTTTACACCGACTTGGCGTTGCTGGAGATGCAGAAAGGCAACCTCGCCGCAGCCGTCACCTGCCTCGAAAAAGCCGCCCGTTTGGGCGATAAAGAGAAAGCCGAAAAACTGCTGCGAATGTTACGGCGTTGATTAATAGCCGCTACTTTATCGCAACAGTTTTTCCTCGAGCATTTTTGAAAATCGACCTCTCTTGCCGTGGTTCTGCTCTCAAAACACAACGAGCGATAATCCAATTTGCCGTTTCGTCTGCGGAATCAGTCGTAATTCCCCTCATTTTTTGACAACCGACGGCAAGGCAGGTCCCTGCCAAGCCGTCGGAAAATTCTAAACACCTAAGGAGTGATGCTTACAACAGCCCGCCGATAAGCGAAAAGGTTGGGAGAACCGTTATCTCTGGCCTCAAAAATGAGGTGAATGGTCGCAGGTTCCTTTGCCTCCGGCACGGTAAAAAATACGCGCCGCTTGTCGACTTTGAGGTTGACCTCTCCCTCAAAAGTCCCTGCTTCTCTATAGACAAACCATCTTTCTTGAAGTTTGTTGCCGTCCGGGTCAAAAGTGCCTTCGGTTGAGAGTTCGATTTTTTCACCCGGACGAGCAGTAATCTGCAGGACGCGTTTGCTCGCGTCGCCCTGCAGAACGGGAATCGGATTGTGGTTCGCTTTCTTGTAGTCGTCGGCGATGCACCAATCCATGCGCGCGGCAAAGTCGTATTGAAACGCCTCTCGCCAACGCCAGATGGTCGCCTGCGCCGTGGTGTGCCAGGAACCGTCGCGCGCCTGGACGCGATCTCGGCTGTTGGTCCAAATCGGCCGCGTCTCGGCGTAGGTCTGTTCGAGCTGATAGCGTCCGCCCCAGCCGCCGTAAGAAGGATCGAGATGGCTGCCGAGGCCGTTGTTGATCAAATTCAGAAAGGAAGGCGTGTCGCCTTCCATGATGTAGGCGAGCGGCGGATAGAGCGCACCGAGCGGACCGTGGTTTTCAATGATGTTCTCCTTTAGCCAGGGATTGTCGACCAGTTCGAAAAAGTGAAAGGGACCGTTCTGATAATGACGATCGCCGGAGATGCCGCTCCAGGTCGCTTTGTAATATTCCGTCCACCAGACGTTGCTGGGGGAAACGATGTAAAACAATTCTGGAAAGGTGATGCGCAGCCATCGACCGGCGTCATCCTGATCGGAGATAGAATAGACGTGCAATTTGGCGACGAATTGGGCCAGTTCCGCAGCAGAACGGGTATATTTAACGTCCCAAAGCGCCTGCGCCAAGGTGTTGGCGCCGCCCCAGATGCAGATCCAGATCGGCCGTTCGTCCGGCCGATCGACAACCTCGATGATGTGATTGGATCCCGGTGTGCTCTTGCCGAAACCGACGGTCGCCATGCCGAACCCTTTTTGACCGGTAAAAGTGACGCTGCGGAGGTGATCGGCGGTTGGAAAGCCTTCGGCGTGTTTGAGCAGATTGCCGCGCACTTGTTCATAGGCATCGATTTGTCGTCGAATCAAATCCTCGCGCGTCCCTTCCTTGAGCCAAACTGAAGTGGTTGCGATCATCCCTTCGACATCATATTCGTTCGAATAGACCAGAAAGCGAACCAAGGACTCTTCGTCGTCGGGCTCGTTGGAAATGTCGGTTAAAATGATGACTCGAGGTTTTTCAGAGGGCAAAAAGCTTTGTTCCCAAGCGACGACAGGATAAATCATTGCAGGAAGGCAAAGCAGAAGAATCGCGCACATTCGTCTCATCATGGATGCTCTCCATTGGTAATGTCACTTTCAGCATAGCGAAGAATTATTTGCCGTATCCAATCAATAAAAATCGGCTTTTTTGATATTAAGAAAAAATGTTGATCTCTCAAAATAAAAGTAAAGGGTTTGCCGGATTCGGCGCAGAATATCCTGCTTTTGCTTGCGAAAATGTTTGAGTCAAACTATATTGAGATCAGGACGACAAAATCGGCCGGCGCCCGCACTATTGCCTTTGAGCTGCAAAAGTTTGCTTTATACGAAAGGAATCCTCTGCAACCGTCGGGCGACCGGTCCGCAGCGAAACTTTCGAAAGAGCAACGGCCGCAGTATCTATCTCTTTAGTCTGCAAACTAGGCGGCCTTTTTGATTGTGATTTCATACTTTTTACGGCAACAAACACCGATACGTGATTTATCGGCAAAGGCGAGGTATTCAAAATGAAAAGCGTCCTCTTTTTCGGCATGATTTTCCTTTGCGGAGCGGTTTATTCCGGACCGCGCCTAATCCTCAACGCCGACACGGCCAACGAAATGGACGATCTCTATGCAATCACCTACCTTCTCGCCGTCACCGGCGATGAATTGCTTGCCGTGTCCGCAGCCCATTTCAACAATGTCGATCTGCTGACAGACAGCTTGTGGAACGGCTATGCGACGCACGGAATCCGCACCATGGAGCTGAGTTTTTCGCTCAATCGGCAGCTGCTTGCGTGCACCGGACGCAGCGACGTCCAGTGCCTCAAAGGCGCGCCCAAGATCATCGGCCGCGCCTGGGGCGGCAGCGAACCGCGACCGTCCGAAACCTCGCAGCTGATCATTGAAGAAGCGATGAACCGGCCGGCAGGCGAAAAGCTGGTCCTCTTTACCCTCGGACCGGTCACCGATGTCGCCTCGGCGGTGATCGAAAAGCCCGAGATTCAGGACAAGATCGTTCTGTACATGATGGGCGCCAATTACTACCCGGACCGCAAAGCATGGAATAAGAACGAATTCAACGTCCGCAACGACCTCAACGCGTTCGATTATCTGCTCGATTCGAAGGTCGAGATGCACGTGATGCCGGCAAGTACGGCCTGGCGGCTCAAGTTCGAGCGAAAAAAGACGCTCGAAAAGCTGGGAAATCGTCCGCTCGACAAACTGCTTGCCGAACGCTGGGATCATGTCAACGCCAAGGAGACCTGGATCATGTGGGACTTGGCGCTGGTGATCGCCTATTTTCATCCCGAGTTTGCCAAAGAAGAAGCAGTAACCACGCCGCCGGAAAATCGCGCGCGCTCGGTTTGGGTTTACACGGACATCGACGCGGAGCGGATGGAAAACCATTTTTGGCAGGTTTATGAAGAGAAATATCGGCGTTAAGACGCCGTAAACAATCCGACATCAAGCAAAGGAGCCAAACCATGTCCCATGAAACAGACCACGCCAATGACCTCGATCGCCGCACAGTTTTGAAAGGCATTGCGGCGACGACCTTGGTCGGCGCGCTCGGCGCTCATGCCGGTGTCGATTTGAGCGCGATCCCCGAGCCGGCGCTTAAAGGCAACCTTCGCCACTCGGTCAGCAAGTGGTGCTATGTCGGCAAGGACAAATGGACGTTCGAAGAGCTTTGCGCAGTGTGCGTCAGGCTCGGCATCCAATCGATCGAGCTGTTGGAGCCGCGGGAACTGCCGACTTTGCGGGATTACGGACTGACCTGCGCCATCGTGTCCTCGCACAGCCTGACGAAGGGGCTGAACCGTCGCGAGCATCATGCGGAATGCCTGCAGAAGCTGCGGGAAGCGATCGATGCGGCGGCGGCGCACGGCTGTCCGGGCACGATCACCTTTCCCGGCAACCGCGAGGGCATGGACGATGAAGAGGGCATCCGCCACACGGTCGAAGGGCTCAAGCAGATCGTCGGCTATGCCGAGAAAAAGAGCGTCACCATCCATTTGGAATTTCTGAACAGCAAAGTCGATCACAAGGACTATATGTTCGATCACATGAGCTGGGGCGTGGAGGTGTGCAGGCGGATCGGCTCCGAGCGGGTCAAGATCCTTTACGACATCTATCACGCGCAGATCATGGAGGGCGACATCATCCGCACCATACAGCAGTATCACGAATACATCGGCCATTATCATACCGGCGGCGTGCCGGGCCGCAACGAGATCGATGAAACGCAGGAGCTCTATTATCCGGCCATCATGCGCGCCATCGTCGCCGCCGGCTACAGGGGATTCGTCGGCCAGGAGTTTGTTCCCAAACGCGATCCGCTCGCCTCATTGGCGCAGGCGATTCAGATCTGCGATGTTTAGGCCGGTGAAATCATCGGGAACAAATTTGCCGTCTGTCGTCGTTTTAGACTTCCGCGTGCTTGAAAGCGGCGCCTAAAAACGTGCGAAATTTTCATAGTTACAAAGCTGAAAAATGCGTATATTATCGATGATGAAACATAGCGCCCTCAAAAACTTGTGCATTGCACTGCTGATCTTTGTCTACCTGACTTCCGCCGTCGGCTATACGGCAGCAGTGCATTTCTGCCGACTGCAGCATCACTCTCCGACCACTGCTGCAGACTGCTGCTGCACCCATGCGGCTGCGGGCCTCGCCTGCGATCACCACGGCGCCCAGGAGCCTTTGACGTTTGAGAACACGGATTTGCCGTCCGCGGACCTGCGGCTTTCCGCGCCCGTCTGCTGCGAAAACCAGATCGGCTATCGGCAAATCGAGGCGCCGACCCTGCGGGCCGTGGCGGCGGAAGAGATCCCTGAGCCGCTCTACGTCTTCTCATCGGCTTCGGAACAATTCACTTCAAAAAACCGACTTTTTACTCCCCTCGGCATCGCCTTTCAAATCAACCTCCCGCTGCTGATTTGATGCCGAATGCTGCAGGATCATGAAAATCCTGCAGATTTTTCGACATCCGTTTGTAAACAGCAGAATCAATTTGGAGGTTGATATGAACAAAACTATTTCCATACTCTGTCTTTTGCTGCTGCTATCTGTGGGTCGGGCAGCAGATCAACATCTGCATGGTATCGTCTACGGGCTGCACTTTCATGAAGCGCACCAGGATACCGTGCCGCTGGTCTATGCCAACATTTATTGGCGGGATACCACGGTCGGCACGACTTCGGACACCGAAGGCCGCTTTCATCTGCCGCTGGTCGAAAACAGTCGGCATTTGATCGTCCGTTATGTCGGCTACAAACCCGATACGTTGATGATTCTCTCGGCCGATGAGCCGGTCAAAGTCTATCTTTCGGTTTTGGAGTCTATGGAAGAGGTAACGGTGGAGGCGGAAAAACCGCATGCCCTGCACTTGCACGAGACTCCGGTCGCCACGCAGCGGATCACCCAGCAGGGGCTGCGCACGCTGGCCTGCTGCAACCTGGCCGAAAGTTTTGAAAACACCATGGCCGTGGACGTCGAACAGACCGATGCGGTCAGCGGCGCCAAGCGCATCAAGCTGCTCGGCCTGGCCGGCTTTTACACCCAGTTTCTCATCGAGAAAAATCCGACCCTGCGCGGCCTGATCAGCCCCTTCAGCCTGGAATACATCCCCGGTTTCTGGATCGAGTCGATCGACATCTCCAAAGGTACGGCGTCGGTGGCTTCCGGCTATGAATCGATTACCGGCCAAATCAATGTCGAGCTGAAAAAGCCGGAGCGCGAGGCGCCGATCGCCCTCAATCTGTACCAAAACCACCTCGGCCGTTCCGAAGCCACGCTCAGCGTCGGCCGCAAAGTGAGCGAACGCCTCTCGACGCTGCTGCTCGCTTACGGCAGCCTCAACAACCGCAAATGGGACGACGATCACGATACCTTTGTCGATATGCCGCTCGTGTCGCATTTCAGCGTCATGAACCGATGGAAGCTGAGCGCCGACCATCTATGCCACGCACAACCGCGTTCGCCGCGCCGAATGGTTCGCCAAGGCGGGAACGCTGCTGCCGGACGGTTCCAGCATCGGCCTGATTTTGTCAGGGTTCGGTCACCGGCAGGATTCCTTTTGGGGCAACAAGACCTTCGATGCGGAGGAATCGAGCCTTTACGCCAACCTCGTTTACGAAAGGAACTTTGGTGCGCACAAGCTCTCTTCAGGTCTCTCTTTCCTCGGAAACAATCGGGAAGAAGTCTTTCAGGGGAACGCAACCCGCACGGAAGAACGGGTGCCGGGCGCGTTTCTCGAGTACACCTACAAGCTGCATGACCATCTGACGGCCATGGCGGGTTTCCGCTACGACCGACACAATCTGTTCGGCTCGTTCTATACC
>JAPDQV010000066.1:0-1810 GCA_034505495.1 candidate division KSB1 bacterium
ACGGCAAATCGATAGGCAATCGTCGGGTGAGGAGCTTCGACCGACAAACTGTAAAGAAGTTCGCCTTGTTCGTTGCCCGTAAGCCGCAGATTGGCAAATAGAGAAGGCAAAAGGGAAGCATCGAACTCGCGGCAGGCCGTAAGCGCACTGTCCTTCACGGCTGCTTGACTAACGCGATCGTAAAATGTCTTGCTTCTCAGCAGAGTTTCGTAAAAAGCCAAAGGCCGCGTCTGCCGCATCATATAGTAATAAGCGGCCGGATTTTTATACAGCGCACTCTTGGCGTCTATACTTTCCAGAATAAAGGTGGAACTCGAAACATAGACCGGTGGACGCGTCAGCAGGTAAATTAAGGAGGAAATGAAGACAAGAAAAAATACGCCAATAATAATCCATTTACGACGAACCGCTAGAGCCCAATAATCCTGAAGTCCCCATTCCTTATCATCCGATGGTTTTGTATAATCCAAACTCACGTGACGCCTCATTACTGTCCGAACATTGATGCCGGTACCGCCGCTTTTTTACATTCATGCCGGTGTAGAATCATGAACGGCACACAGTTTTAACAAACAAAGTTGATGTTTTATTTTATGCAAACAATATACCACCTTCACATTCCGGCAGAAGCGGCTTTGCTGCAAAGGACTAGTTATTACATACTGTTTTTCAAAGCGGGTGCGTAATTTAAACTTTGGCCGTTAGCTTAGACTTTTCAATAAGCTGCCGTCATGTAACAAATATTTGACAAATGCCGAGAGTTCTGCGACAATTTCCTTTGCGGGCCAGAGTGATCAGAAACGGTGCAGGTGTTCCAGCGTGGATCAATTGAGGGAAAGGAGCCGGAAATTTAAACTCCGGCTCCCAAGTACTCTCAAGACTCTGATTCGAATTGCAGCTTTTCCTTAAATGTGAGTACGAAAGCCGCGGCACAAAGAATCGTCAATACAAACGGTACTAGAAAAACGCCGGTCCAGTTGGTATCAACGATGGCTCCTTGCCCGTCGAAGGTCGAAAAAAGGTTTTGGATCCAACCGGCGAAAAAGCTGCCGAGATACATACCCAAGCCGATAGTGACAAGGAAAATAAGGCTCTGCGCAGAAGCGCGGATATCTTTCGGCGCAACCGTATCGACATAGATCTGTGAAGCGGTAAAAAAGAAGACGTAACAAAAGCCGTGAAGCGCCAAGGAAGCGATGACCAGCCATTTGGGGGCGCCGATTGCAAAGATGAGATATCGCAGAGGCCATGCCAAAATACCGAGGGTTAGGGTCTTACGAATGCCGTACTTGGGAAGGAAATAAGGCAACAATAGCGCCATCACCAGAATTTCCGCAGCCTGCGCAATGACCATCACGCCGCTCAAAGCCTCGTTGGTGACGCCGATTTTAGACGAAACCAAAAACGGCCCGGTCAAGACATAGTAGAACATAAGCTCTGTGGAAACGACAAAGTTAATGATGATAAAAACGGCAAAGTTGGAGTTTTTAAGCATCTTGATCGCCGCCAGGAATGCCAAAGGATTGGTTTTATCCTTGCTGGGCGGCGTGTTCGGCAGCGTAAATGCATAGAGACCGGCGATCAGCGACATGATGCCGGCAAGAATCATCACATCGCCTTTGACGCTGATCAGGTAGCGCAAACCGGAAAGAGTTAGTCCGATGGCGATCCAGCCGATGGTGCCGCCGACGCGGACAAAACCGAACTCTTTTTCCGAATCCTTCAGATTTCGGAAAGCAATCGTGTTCGTCAATGCCAAAGTCGGGGCATAAATCAAACAATAGATGAAAAAGATCCAAACCAGCGATCG
>JAPDQV010000066.1:1820-11216 GCA_034505495.1 candidate division KSB1 bacterium
TAACGGTCTGCCAGTTGACCGCCGAAAAACGGCGAGATGATCGTCGCCAAGGACAATAGGCCGTAAATGATCCCCACCTGCGTGCCGTTGAAACCCAAAGTAGTCTGCAGATAGGCAGAGTAAGCCGGATACCAGGCGCCCCAAATCGTGTACTGCAGAAACATCATAAAGAATAAACGCAGTTTAAGACCCATCGCGAATCCCCTTCCTTTTTCTGCCCAATTGGAAAATTGGATTAATTACCGATAACATAAAAGCCTCTGCAAATTTGCAGAGGCTTGGCAAAGGAACCGCTCACTCAATCGGCTTTGCTTTCGCTTTTTCCATCAAAAGGGAAATAATGAGCAGAACCGCTGCCGCGACCGCCAAAACGATAAAAGCCGACTGCACCGATTCGCCGGCCATGGCGCCGATCAAGTTCTGCACCAGGCCGCCGCCGAACAGACCGACGGCAAAAATGATCCCGAAAATGGAGCCATAGTATTTCGACTCATATTTTCCGAAAGTCACCCCGACAACGGTGGGGAAAATGGGTGCAAAAGACAAGCCGACGATCACCACCGCCAGGATGGCAAGGGCGGGCGATTGGGCAAAGCGCAGCACAAGCAGGGCGGCAATGGCAATTGCAGAAACGGTAATAATGACCTTCACCCCTTTGGCGGTCAAGTTCTTAATCGCCGAGGCGATAAACCGGCCGATGGTCATGGAGAGCCCGAAAACAGACAGCACCGTGGCGGCGGATTTTGCCGGATCGGCAGCCTGAGCTTTGGTAAACAACTCGTTCATCAGCGGATTCGTCCAGTTGCTCATCGACATCTCCAGGCCGATGTAGCACATCAGCGCCAAAGCCGCCACCAAAACCGCCGGCTGAGTCAGCATTTTGGCCGCTGTCGAGAAGCGATAGCCCAAAGCTGCAGGAGGAAAGTCGGCAAGCAGTGCCAAAATGAGGAACAGAAGGTTCAGGGCAAAGAGAATCATCAAACCGACTTTATAGTCCGGCGCAAAATTGATGATCAGCGGTGCAACGAAAAGGCCGAGGCCGAAAAAGCCGTTGCCGAAATTACTGGCACGCGCCGGATCTTTGCCTTCAAAAAGCACCTGCGGTATGATGGTGTTCCCGACCGTGTTGGCGGCCATTGCGCCCATGCCCAGGAGCGCCGCGGACACATACAGCGCCGAAACCGAAGCCGCAGAACGAATCAATAAAATGCTCAAAGCGATGACGATAAAACCCAACAGGGCGATGATCTTGTGCCCGACCTTATCGGTCACGGCGCCGATAAAAAACTGCACCAGGCAGGCGGTATAGAGAAAAATCGCCGGAATCATGCTCCATTGCTTGGCGTCCATTCCAAGATTCTTCATAAGCCCGACAGAAATCGCGCCAAAGAGCACAAAGCAGCAGGCCAGCATAAAGACGCAGGTCAACGCAACAATCGGGGTCAATTTCTTCATGATCTCCTCCACTCATTGATGGGGTTAAGGTTAGGTCTTCGAAAGCAAGGCTTTTGAAATGTTTGCACGTCGGCAGCTATATCGATTTAGGAACGTCGATAAAATAGCAAGATTTCCTTGAATGTCAAGCAAATTTCAATAAAACATGAAGCAAAGTCATTTTTGACGACAAAAGAAAAGAAAAAGAGTTGCGTCCAATTTTGCGAGTCGCTATATTTTCCGAACAAAATGATCCCTTCATCCGTTTTTGCAAAAGATTCAAACCTTCATCAAAACGCGTTTCTATCAATCGTCTCTTTTCAAAGGAAAGGGTAACAGCATGCAACCAACGTTTCATATGCTCGATTGGCTGATTTTAGCCGCTTTCGGCCTCGGCCTCGCCGCCGTCGTGTATTGGGTCGTGCGCCAAAAGGAGGAAACCTCACAGGACTATTTCCTCGCCAGCAAAGATGCCAACTGGATTTCGATCGGTTCTTCGATTTTCGCCTCCAACATCGGTTCAGAGCATTTGGTCGGATTGGCGGGCGCAGGCTTTGTCAGCGGCATGGCCATGGCGCATTGGGAAATGCACGCCTGGCTCATCCTTCTCCTCGGCTGGGTCTTTGTTCCCTTTTATGACCGGATCAAAGTCTTTACCATGCCTGAATTCCTTGAACGCCGGTATTCAGCCGAGTCCCGCTCCCTTTTGTCGCTTATCTCTCTAATCAGCTATATCCTCACCAAGGTCGCCGTTACCGTCTATTCCGGCGGTGTGGTGTTCGGTACGGTTTTCGGCATTGAAAAAATTAATATTTTCGGTGCTTCCTTGGACATGTTTTGGGTTTCGGCCATCGGGCTGGTGTTGATCACGGGTCTCTATACCGTTGCCGGCGGCATGAAGGCGGTCATGTACACTTCGGTTCTGCAGACACCGGTGCTGCTGATCGGCTCGATCGTCATCCTTATTGTTGGTTTGATACGCGTCGGCGGTTGGGGTGAAGTCCATCGCCTGGTGGGCGACAACATCCACCTGATCCGCTCGGCAGCCGATCCCGAATTTCCATGGACCGGCGTTCTCTTTGGTTCGGCGATTATCGGCTTTTGGTATTGGTGTACCGACCAGTACATTGTGCAGCGTGTTCTATCCGGCCGCAATCAAAAGGAAGCACGGCGCGGCGCCATTCTGGCAGGCTATTTCAAGTTGACGCCGGTTTTCATCTTTATGATTCCCGGCATGATCGCCTACGCCATGAGCCAAAAAGGCCTGCTGACGGTCAAAAGCGCCGACAACGCTTTCTCCGCACTGGTCGCTCAGCTGTTGCCGATCGGTTTCAAGGGTGTGGTGGTTTGCGGCCTGCTGGCGGCGCTGATGAGCTCGTTGGCGTCGCTGTTCAACTCTTCGGCAGCCTTGTTTGTGGGCGATTTTTATAAAAAGCTGCGGCCGCAGTCGTCGGAAAAAGAACTGGTCACCGTCGGCAGGATCGCCACAGCCACCGTCGTCGTCCTCGGGATTTTGTGGATTCCGGTCATGAAGGGCATCGGAAGCGTGCTGTACGAATACCTGCAGAATGTTCAAGGACTGCTGGCGCCGGCGATTGCTTCCGCTTTCATCCTGGGCGTCTTTTGGCGTCGAACCACGGCCGCCGGCGGCTTTGCAGGATTGGTCACCGGTTTTCTGCTGGGCATGTTCCGCCTGGCGTTGAACGTCTTTATCGGCGCCAAAGTCACGCTGGTCAACAACATCGAGAAGCTCATTCAGAACCTGCCTAAAATGAACGCCGACAAGTTGGCCGAGGCGCTCAATACGATGGCTAATCTGCAGGTCAGCAAGGGAGCGCGGTTGGCCGGAGAGGCGCTGCAAGTCCAATTGGCTAACGCAAAAGAGCTGGCGGCTTCGGGCGATATTTCCGGCGCCGTATCGACGCTTACTTCCGCCAAACAGGCGGCCATCCAGCTGTTTGTGCAGCAGGACGGGCTGCTCTACAAGCTTGCGGCCATCAATTGGCTCCATGTGGTCGAAGGGCTCTTTGTGCTCTGCATCCTAATTACCATCGTCGTCAGTCTGCTGACAGGCAAACCGAAAGCTGAGCAGCTCAAATACACCTATGCAGCAGCGACTCCCGAACAGCGCGCCGAAACCCGAGCGAGCTGGAACGGCTGGGATGTTCTGCACACCGCCATCATTCTCGGCGTTATTGTCGCTTTCTACATCTATTTCTGGTGAGTCAATGGTAACGGCAGGCCGCCCTATGGCGGCCTGCCGTTTTCCCCTTAAAGGCTTTCCTCCCATGCGCTCCTGCCCCCTTTGCCGCTCTTCTCAACACAAGCTCTTTATGAAGGTCGACGCGCACCTGCTGCTGCGCTGCAAAAGATGCGGTTTTGTTTTTCACGGCAATCCGCCGAACCTCGCGGACGAACAACAAGAGTATGAGCGCTATTTTTCCGCTCCGCCGAGCGGCGAATATCGTCGCGACAGCTCGGATGCAAACTTGCGATGGCTGTGGAGCATCAATCAACGGCGCCTCGAATTCATCAAAAGCTGTGCGCACGGCGATCGCCTGCTCGACGTCGGCTGCGGCCGCGGCTATTTCCTTCACCATGCCCGCAGTTTTGGATTTCATCCGCACGGCATTGATATTTCATCGACCGCCGCCGACTATGCCGCCGAACGGTTCGGCCTCTCTGTAACCGTCGCCAACATCGAAATACAATCGGCCGAAGGCGCTTTTGACGTCATCACTCTATGGCATGTCCTCGAGCACTTTCACGAGCCGGTCCGTGCCTTGCAAACGCTGAGACATTTGTTGCCCAGACAAGGAATCTTGATCATCGAAGTGCCTAACCTGAACGATCTCAAATTTCGCCTTGCTCCGCCGGCATTTCGATGGCGGGGAGGAAATCACCCGCGGCTGCATCGGTCGTTCTTTACGGCCGCAACCCTTGCCTCGGCGCTGAATCGCGCCGGATTTCACTGCCGATTTTACAGTCCCCGCTATCCCGCCCCTTTCATTAAAACTGCTCTCAAAGGGATCCTGAACCGCTTCAATTTAGACTCTTTTTTGGAAGTTATTGCCTTCCCTAAGCCGTAAAACGGCGCGGCGAATGCAAAATCGGCGCTTTTTCCATCTCAATGGGAAATAGTTTGTCCGCCGTGAGAGTTTAAGGAATCGTACTTGACTCAAAACAGAAAGGGGACCCATGAGAAAAGTCACGCTGATCTTGGCAGCCTTTTCTATTTTGCCGATCGTTTCGGCTCAGGAGGCTCAGGAAGCGCCGAAATACGGCTGGCAAAAAGAGGCGGTCGTATCGCTCAATTTAACGCAGGCGAGCTTTGACAATTATAAGCAGGGCGGAGAGAACTCGCGCGCCTGGCAGGTTCGCAGCACGGTCAAATTCGTCAACGACCGCGAAAAGTTCCTTTGGGCGAACAGCGGCAAATTCGAATACGGTAATCTCAAAAGCGGCGACAAGCCGGTGCAAAAATCGGTGGACGAGATCAAGCTTGAAAGCGTTCTGACCTACAAAGTCGGTAAGCTGCTCAACCCCTACCTTTCGGCTGTCGGCGAAACGCAATTCGCGCCGGGATACGACTATAGTCAATCGCCAAAGGTCAAGATTTCGCAGTTTATGGACCCCGGCACTTTCCGCGAAGCGATGGGTTTGGGCTACAAGCCGAGTGATTTTTTTCAGATCCGCCTTGGTGCCGCCGCCAAACAGACCCTGAGCCGCACGTTTACCTCAATCACCGACAAACCGGAGACCGAAAAGATTGAAAAGCTGAAAAACGAAGTCGGTGCAGAATCGGTAATCGATTTAAATTACAAGTTGGGCGGAACGACGCAGCTCAAGTCCAAACTCGAGTTGTTTTCCAACCTAAAGGCCTTTAATAAGATCGATGTCATTTGGGACAGCGACCTTACGACCAAAATTACCAAATACATCGCCTTTAATTTCAACGTCAAGCTGCTCTACGATCGGGACGTTTCAGCAAAGCGCCAGCTCAAGCAGGTCATGGGACTCGGCATTTCCTACAGTCTGTTCTGAGTCGGCGCCCGGCTTTTAACCGACCCAAAAGCACAATCCATGCCCTTCCCGCCTGTGCTTATTCGGGCGGCTGCGGACTATTGTCGAGTCTATGCCGCTCGATTTCTCTTTAAATGGCGGATACGCTATTTTTTCTTCGAAAAAGGAAATTCATCAAAGAGGCTTTTGGGGGAATGCAGGGCGAGAGCGTATTCGCGGCTGACAAAGTTGACGTCTTCGATGGTGTAAAAGGCATCGGGGTTCATTTCGCGCACAAAGGCAAGCAGATGCACCAGTTCGCGGCGCTTGACGACGGTGAAGAGAATACGAACAGGCCCCCGATTGCCGTAACCCGTCACTTCGGTCACCACATAGCCTTCGCTCCGCAGACGTTGAACCAAAGCGACGTTGTCCTCGGACAATATAATGCGCACTAGAGAGATTCCCATTGCCAGCCGGTTTTCGATCATCATGCCGACCCAATTGCCTGCAGCGAACCCGCCCGCATAAGCCACGTAGTAAATCGGATGCGAAAGCGTTTTGACGATATGGGTCATGACGATGAGCCACAGCAGCACTTCGAAAAAACCGAGAAACGGCACATAGACCCGATAACCGCGCGAGAGAAGAATGATGCGCAGGGTGCCGAGCGAAACGTCGGTAATACGCGCGCAAAAGATCAGCAGAGGAATGACGATGAATTGGAGAATAAACTCCTGCATGGCCAGCTCCTGCTTAAAGCATTAAAGTGTTCGCAGAACCGCCGTTGTGCCGTTGACGATAAACTGGACGCTGATGCAGAGCGTAATAAATCCCATCATCCGTGTCATGACGTTCATGCCGTTGTAACCGAGAAGGCGCAGTAAAAATGTGGAAGCGCGCAAAATGAGAAAGGTGGCACCGGCCACCAGAAGAACCGCGACCGTCATGGCGGCATAATCACTCAAATTGCGAATTTGGTCCGAAAGTCCAAGAGCCACGGCAATGGAGCCAGGCCCGCTGAGCATCGGCATGGCCAGCGGCGTAAACGAGACATCCTGCTTGTGCAGCGATTCATCTTCTTCCTCTTTGGTGGTTTCGAATTTCGGCCGCGCCATGAGCATATTTTGTCCGATACGGTAGAGCAGCAGGCCGCCCGCAATGCGGATAGCGGGCAAGGAGATGTTGAAGAATCGCAGCACCAAATTGCCGGCAAAGAGAAAAACAACCAGAATGAAAAAAACATAAACGGTCGTTTTGCGCAGAATGCGGCTGCGTCGGTCGGGCGTCAGGTTGGCGGAGATGGAAAGAAAAAAGGGCACGGCGCCGAAGGGATTGACGATCGGGAAAAGGGCGATAAACGTCGTCAAGATTACTGCCGTAAAAGCTGCCGACACATCTTTCTCCTGCAGGGAAAATGGAATATATTTTCGCCGATGATTTGCTTGGAGATTAGCGGAAATAGTCTTAAGTTTGGATGTCCGGTACAGGTCATTCTCATTTCGCCCAATCGAACCGGAATAATTTGCGAAATAATCTTCAATTTTCCAACATCCGATGATCAAGATCGCCCAATCGGCCCGCACGCTGAAGAGAATCCTCAAGCTGCTCGATGAGCAGCTGCGCAACAGCCGAACCCTGGCGATCATCCTGCATAACAATCCCGACCCGGATGCCTTGGCAGCCGGCATGGCACTCCAAACTCTGACCGAAAGCCTCTACAACGTCCGCAGCCGATGTTTCTACGGCGGCATGATCAACCGCGCCGAAAATGAAAAGATGGTCAAGCTGCTCGGTATCCCCGTCGAACCGTTTGTTGCGGAACAAGTTCAAGCCTGCGACCGCATTGCGTTGGTCGATACGCTTCCGGGTCGCGGAAATAATCCTTTACCGGCTGATCAAGTCTGCCACATTATTTTCGATCACCATCTCCACGATGGTCACTTTAAAAGCGGCATTCTTATCTACAGCCGTCAGGTTGGAGCGACGGCGACCCTTTTGGCCGAGCTGTTGCTCGCCGCCGGTGTGGAGATCCGATCCGATTTAGCCACAGCGCTTATCTATGCGATCCGCACCGAGACGCAGGAGCTTCGACGTGAAGCCCACCCGCGCGACCGGCAGGTGTACCTCAAGCTCTTTCCCCTTTCCAGTGTGCAGAAAATCGGCGAAATCGCCTATCCTCGTCTGCCTTACTCTTATTTTGTGACCCTTTCGGCCGCCCTGCAAAAGGCTCTCGTCTTTCGCAGAATCATGGTGGTCGGATTGGAAAGCGTTCCTTTGCCGGAAATCGTCGCCGAGCTGGCCGATTTCTTCTTACGTTACGAGCGGATCAGCTGGGTATTGGTCATGGGAGGGTACAAAGGGTATGTCTATTTTTCCCTGCGCACCATTCACCCCGAAGGCCGCGCGTTTAGAATTTTACAAAAAATACTGGATGACCGCACCAACGCCGGCGGACACGAGACCTATGCCGGAGGACGGCTTCCTCGCGGAGAACGCTCTTTTGCCGAGCTCGAACGGCAAATTCTTGAACGGACGCCGCGGATTTTAGGCTATACCGCCGCCAAAGTGCAGTGGCGAGCGCTTTTGCGCGGCATGAAAACGAACCAAAAGGTGTTTCAGTGACGACTATCCAAGTCGATATTCTCCCATCACTCCATTCCATGAGGTAGGTTATGAACGCACATAACTCCTTTATTAAACGACTGATCGGGCCGAGCGAAGCTCAGCAGGCGGAAATGCTGGAAGCAATCGGCGTCTCATCTGCTGATGAGCTGATCGAGCAGACGATCCCCCGCGATATTCGGCTGCAAAAACCGCTCAATCTGCCTCCGCCGATGGACGAACGAGAGGTACTGCAACATATCGACGAGTTGGCGCGCAGGAATGTCGTCGCCCGTTCCTACATCGGCCTGGGGTATTACAACACCGTCACACCGAGCGTCATTCGGCGCAATATTTTCGAGAATCCAGGCTGGTACACGCAGTACACCCCCTATCAATCCGAAATATCGCAAGGCCGACTGGAGGCGCTGTTGAACTTTCAGACCATGGTCATCGATCTCACAGCTATGGAGGTCGCCAATGCTTCGCTGCTCGACGAGGCGACGGCCGCCGCCGAAGCCATGGCCATGCTCCACCGCCTGCGCTCGAAGGAAAAAGTCAAAGCGAACGCCGATCGGTTTTTTGTATCGGACAAGGTCTTTCCGCAGACGCTTGCCGTGCTCCAGACGCGCAGCGAGCCGCTCGGCATCGAACTGGTCGTCGGCGACGCGGACCAGTTTGTCTTTACGCCGGATGTGTTCGGCGCGCTGCTGCAGTTCCCAACCGAGGACGGCGCGATCTATGATTATCGCGCCTTTATCGAGCGCGCGCATCAGAACGGCGCACTTGTAGCCGTTGCCGCGGATCTGCTGAGCCTGGCGCTCCTCACGCCTCCCGGCGAGTTCGGCGCCGACGTGGTGGTCGGCAGCGTCCAGCGCTTCGGCATTCCGCTCGGATTCGGCGGCCCCCATGCCGGTTACATGGCCACTCGCCAAGAGTTCATCCGTCAAATGCCTGGACGCATCATCGGCGTCTCCGTCGACCGTCTCGGCAATCCAGGCTACCGCATGGCGCTGCAGACACGCGAACAGCACATCCGTCGAGAAAAAGCGACTTCCAACATCTGCACCTCGCAGTCGCTCCTGGCGATCATGGCCGGAATGTATGCCGTTTATCACGGCCCGGACGGACTGCACGCCATTGCCGAAGAAATTCACGCCAAAGCCGTACAGTTGGAGAGGCTGCTCCTCGATTTCGGCTGGCGCCAGCTGAACGAGGCTTATTTTGACACGCTGAAGATCAAAGGAACAAACGAACTTGCAGCGATCGTCAGGCGGCTCGCCGCCGAAAAACTCATCAACCTGCGGCATATAGACGACGAAACCTTCGGCATTTTTAATGATACGGCGACCACCG
>JAPDQV010000067.1 GCA_034505495.1 candidate division KSB1 bacterium
GTCAGCTTGGTTCTCTTGTGAATGACCATGGGATTTCCTCCTTAATGGATTAGTTATGCAACTGTAGCAAGTTAGGAAATCCCGATAACTTTAAACAACGCTAAATTAACTTACAATTTAAGCCGCAAACTTAGAACCGTCCCAGATTTTGCTTCAGCCATCTTTCCATGGCGCGCCTAATCAGTTCATCTTTGTTAACAGTAAGAGCGATTTCGCAGTTCGGCGCCTTGCTCTCATCGATCACCGTATAGCCGCCGTCGATGACCTGCACATGCGCCTTGCGCGTCGTAAAAAGTTCAGGCCACAAGACCAGACCGACCGCCACCACATCAAAGAGCGTCGGATCGGGATGGGAATAGCTTTCGTAGCGCCATAAAGTGTACAGTCCGCACAGGGCGTTCGTAAGCGGAGAATTGCGGTAGAGCAGCCGCATACGGTTCTCCTCGGTCAGCTTGACGAATGTGGTCACATCCAAACCTGCATAGACCAATTTTGCGCCGCTGTTGACGAATCGTTTGGCGGCTTCTACATCAGCGCGGACATTCCACTCGGCGTCCGGCACTGGTCCGCCGCCGTAGCCCATATAGAACGAGCCGAACATGGATACGACCTTTTCGGCAAGCTGCAGCGCTTTTGGGTCTTTTTGCAGAACATCCTGCATGTTGGGCACAGGTCCGACGGTGATGAGGATGACCTCATTGGGGTATTTGCGCAGGTTTTCGATGATAAAATCCGCTGCATTCTGCCTGCTTGGTTTGAGCCTTTCAAAACCCTCTCCCCAATAGAACTGATTCGAATAACCGGCCAACTCGCGATCGACGCCGACGACGCTCGGCGTATGACGACCGACGATGACCGGTATGTTTTCCAGCCCACATTCCCATAACATGCGGCAGGCCACCTGCGCCCGTTTCGGTGTGTTGCCGTGGTCCAAAACAATGCCAAGGACTTCAAACTCGGGACTGGTAAGGACCAGCGCCAGTGCATATGCGTCGTCGATGTCGCCGGCCAAATCGCAGTCGAAAATGACTTTTTGCTTCTCAGCCGCTAAAGTGGATAAAGTCACCAGCATGACCACCAAGATGCTGCAAAACAGTTGTTTCATATCATCCATCCTTTAAAGTAATACATTAAAAATTTTAGATAATTGCTTGAAGCTCCATAAATTTTATTTATTTTTTAAAGCACTTTAACAGAGCCACGCCGAATGAGTTTAACCGGCAGCTTTAGGGCTAATTTGTGCGGCTCGTGAGAATCTTTGAGCTCGCGCAGCAGATATTCGATGGCTTTTTGTCCCATCTGTTCATAGGGTTGAGCGATTGCGGTCAACGGCGGCGCAAAGAATTGAAAAAAGGGCTGATCGTCGAACGCAATCAGCGAGACATCGTTGGGGATCCGCAGATGCTCTTCATGCACAGCCCGCATGGCGCCCAAGGCGATCAGATTGCTGAGCGCCAACAGCGCCGTCGGCCTCGGTACGTCTTTCATCAAAATGCGTGTTTCATAGTAGCCGTTTTCCTCGATGAACGAATCTCCTGCAACCCAATCCTCATTGAACGGAATTCCCGCATCTTCTAATGCTTGTCGGTAACCGGCGACGCGCTCCTGGTTGGGCGAGGTATAGGGTACTCCCTGCAGACAGGCAATATGAACATGACCGCATTCGATGAGGTACGTGACGGCATCATAGGCGCCGCGAAAATTGTCCGAGGTCACATAGGGAAAAGGCAGGTTGGGGGCGTAGCGATCGATCAGCACGATGGGCAAGCCTTTTTCGCGGAGTTCGAGCAGATGATCGAACCGCTCGCCTACCGGCGCGATGATGAGTCCGTCGATCTGCCGCTTTTGCAGCATGGCGACGGAATCCATTTCGACTCGCGTCTTTTCTTCGGTATTGGCCAAAAGGACGCTATAGCCGGCTTTGCGGCATTGTCCTTGGATAACCGGCACAATTCCGGCAAAAAATGGATTGGAGACATCGGGAATGACAAGTCCTATCGTCAATGTGCGATGCGTACGCAGGCTTGCGGCAAGCGGATTGGGTACAAAGTTCAGTTCTTTAGCCAGCTTGAGGATTTGCTGTTCGGTTTCGGCGCTGATGCGGTACTGCCGTGCTTTACCGTTCAAAACTCGCGACACGGTCGAATCGGAGCAGCCGACCATCGCGGCAATCTTTCTGAGGGTGATGGCGTCGTTCATCGGCGTTTTCCGTCTGCACAATCCTTTGTGCTAACATATTAAAATGATTTACGAATTGCAAGATAATTTTGCAATTTCGCTCATTTTTTTTTCAAGAAAACGCCTCTTCCTCTGCTCTTGAGCCGCATCGCTGCGAAAATAAACGAAAAAACCGCCTTAGCCCATTTGCTTCGACATTGGGGTAAACCAACGAGCGGCCGCAGCAGAGAGGCATAATTTACTGCAGCCGCTCGTCATGCCGGCTTTGCGGCTTTTGTGCCTTACGCAAAAGGGATTCGGCCCTTCCCCTATCTTTTGACTGCCGTCACCGTCACTTTCTGTGTGCCGGTAAAAGAGACGTTCGGCTGCAGAGAAATAAGCAGGCGGTTGTCGTCGACCTGTAAATCGAGGGTTACGATGTAGGGGGTTTCATAGAAAACGACTTTGCTTTGCCAAAGAGTCGGCTCGACCCAGGCGCCGGCGGCTGCGTAGGCATATCTCTCGGCAAAAGTGAGCGCTGCCTCGCCCTTTGACCACTCTTTGCGTCCCACCGTCAGCAGTTCCTGGCCCTTTTCTGTTTTGATTGCCAGCGTCAGCTCTTTGCGTTTCGTCTTGATTTCGATGCTTTGCCAGCCGAACTCGTTCTTTTCGCATTGAAAAATGCTTCGCTCGATCTTTTTTTCCATCGTTGAGTTGCTTTCGCCTGCGGGCATGGGCAGCGCCAGTTGCGCCAATCGACCGGAAAGCTTGCCCTGCTCTTCATTCGGCGGCAGGATTGCCTCCCCCATGGCCGACAACAAATATTTCCACACCAAGTTGAGCACCGCCTGCATATCCCGCACGCCGCCGGTTATAGCGATCACCGCCTCCTGCTGCGGCATGACGATGCAGAATTGACCAAAAGCGCCGTCACCGCGATAGGCGCCGTAACGGCAGCGCCAGAACTGAAAACCGTATCCCTGCTCCCAATCGCTTTCGGGATTGCTGCCGTTCGACGTCTGCAAACTTGTTGCCGCCTCGACCCACTCTTCCGAAAGCAGCCTTTTCCCCTGCCACATGCCCTTTTGCAGGTACAACTGTCCGAATTTGGCGATATCCTCGGTGCACAAATAGAGCCCCCAGCCGCCCAGATTGATTCCCTCGGCATTGCTCTCCCAACGTGCGCAGGTGATGCCGAGCGGTTCGAAAAGCCGCGGCGTCAAATAGTCCATGAGCGTCATGCCGGTTATCTTTTGCAAAACGGCGGAGAGCATGTAGGAAGCACCGCTATTGTAGCGAAAATACGTACCGGGCTTGTGCTCGACGGGAAGAGCAAGAAACTTGGCAGTCCAGCTCTGTTCCGCTTTGGCTTCGGCGACATCCATACGCGTAAGGGTTGCGGTAATACGGTTGACCGTGTCGTCCTGATGGCCGCTGGTCATGCGCAGGAGGTCGCGGATACGCATTGCGCGCAGATTCGGCGAAGGATCGGCCGGCGCCTCGTCCGGGAAAAAGGAGAGCACCGGATCATCCAGGCTCAGACGGCCTTCAGCGACGGCCAAACCTATAGCGGTTGCGGTAAAGCTTTTGCTCAGCGAATAGAGCATGTGGGGATACTCCGGTCTGTACGGCATCCACCACCCTTCGGCGATGACGCGGCCGTGCCGGAGGATCATGACGCTGTGCAGCGCATCAACTTGAGCTTCGGCGGCATCGATAAAATCCAGTATCGCCTGTGAGGGCATTCCCTCCGCTTCCGGAGTGCTGCGCGGCAGCGGTTGGGCAGCCAATAGAGCAGCCGAAAAAAGGCTGAACCACAAAAAGGCTCTCATAAACGGTCTCCTTGTCGGTTGTCCTGATGAAAATTATCATTTTGCGACCAAATATCCAACAGTAAGGGTCGAAGATAAACTATTTATATTTCTGTTTTCCCCCATCGGCCTTTCGTAATGGAAAAGTTTCACCCCGCCGACGTTTCGTATATAAAGTGTGCACATAAAAAAGATGCGTGCGTATTGCACCGCCGGCTTATACCAAAAGAGCAGAAGTTACTACTTAATCTAACAAATACTAAAAAGGAATAATTATTCTAATTTATTGGTTATAACCATGACGAACAAAAATGGAAAGGGACAACTATGATGATAAAGGCTAAACACATATTGTTGACGGCATTCAGTCTGATGCTTTTCGCATTTTACGCACAGGCGCAAACCCTGTTCGGTTCTTTGAACGGCACAGTAACGGACGCCAAAACCGGCGAGCCGCTGGTCGGCGTCAACGTTGTGGTGATGGATACACCCTACGGCGCTTCGACCGATGCCGAGGGCCGCTTTTTCATTCAACGAATTCCGGTCGGTACGTATCGTCTGCGATTCGACTATATCGGCTATGAAAGCGTCATCAAAACCGACATCGTCGTCAAATCTTCGCGCAATGAGGCGGTAAATGCTAGTCTCACGCCGACGGTCATCGAAGGCAGCGAGGTGGTCGTAACAGCCGGCTATTTTGTCGAGTCGACCAAAGCGCAGCCGAGCGTGATTGCGTTAAGCCGCGAAGAAATTCGGCGTTATCCGGGCGGCTTTGAGGACGTGGTACGAACGGTCTCGACTTTGCCCGGAGTAGCGGTCAACAACGCCGGAGGCCGCAACGATCTTTTGGTGCGCGGCGGCGGGCCATCGGAGAACCTTTACGTCATCAACGGCATCGAGGTGCCGAACATCAACCATTTCGGCACGCAAGGCGCCGGCTCCGGCAGCCTCAGCTTCGTCAACCTCGATTTCGTTCAGGATGTGTCATTTTCCACCGGCGGCTTCGGTGCCCGCTACGGCGACAAGATGTCATCCGTGCTTTCTCTGGAAATGATCGAAAACCACGCCACTTCTTTCGATCCTAAACTGACGATTTCCGCCACTCAATACGGCGCCGATTTCCGTCAGCCGTTGGGAAACCGGGGCGGCGTCATTTTTTCGGTACGGAGAAGCTATCTCGATCTAATTTTCAAGGCTGCAGGACTGGCGTTCGTTCCGGTTTATACCGACTTTAACCTAATCGGCCACTATGATCTCACGCCGAAAGACAAGTTGTTCCTGCTCAGTCTGAGCGCCATCAACGACGTAGACCGCGATTTGTCGACCTTTCAGAATCGCGTCGAAAACGCGGGAATTCTCGGCAATGCCCAGTATCAGGCGGTCGCGGGCATGACCTACCGCCGCCTGCTGAACGCCGGCTATCTGGATGCTGTCGTGTCCACCAACTTGTACAAATTCGGCTTTCGCCAGGCTGATCCAGAACTCTTTGAATTCTTTCGCAGCGATGCACGCGAGCGGGAAGTGAACGTTAAGTTGGAACGCTATTGGGTGGCGTCGAAAACCCTGGGCCTGCGCAGCGGCGTATCGGCCAAAACCTCGATATTCAAGAATGAGGTCTCCTTTGCCGATGTGATCTATGACCGCAACGGCAACTCTTTGCCGATTGCCGCACTGGGATTGCCGCAGCGCTTCAGCCAAGACCAAACGGCGTTCAAAACCGCAGCTTATGCGGAAGCGGACTGGCTGCTCCACCCCAAGTGGGAACTCAATCTCGGCGCCCGAGCCGATCGATACGGCTACCTCGAGCAAAAACTCTATGCGGCGCCGCGACTGGCGGTCAACTACAAGCTGAACCCGCAGCACAGCTTCAAATTGAGCGGCGGTGTCTATTATCAGCCGCCTTCTTACGTGTGGCTGACGAATTCGGCCAACCGCAGCCTTAAAGCGCTGCGCAATACCATGGGAGTTTTGGGCTGGAACTATTTGGCGCAGGAAGACCTGAGGCTGTCTGTGGAAACATACTATAAAAGCTATCGCGATTTGCCGACCGGCACCGTGCCGGGCGTAAGCGATTACATCGTTATTACCAACACCGGCACCGACTATGGCGGCTCGCGGGAAAACTTTCAGTCGTTCGGCTATTTCGACATGGTTTCCAAAGGCAAAGGCCGCTCCTACGGCGTTGAGCTGCTGGTGCAGAAAAAGTTTTCGAATACGCCTTTTTACGGCTTGTGGGGCGTGACGCTCAACAAGACGGAATTGACGGCCGGAAACGGCTTGACTTATCCCGGGCAGTACGATCAGCGTTTTATCATGAACCTTTCGGGAGGTTATAAACCGAATCGGAATTGGGAATTCTCGGCCAAATTCCGTTACTATACCGGCGTTCCTTATACACCGGTTTATGTAAAAGGAGCGAATCCCAAGGATCCCCAAAACATCCAGAATCTGCCGGATGAATATTTAGCGGCGCGATTGCCCAGCGCTCATCATCTGGACGTGCGTGTGGATCGCTATTTTTACTTGAAAGGCTCAACGTTGACGGTCTATCTTGACATACAAAACATCTACAATTATCCGATTCCGTTGCGGCCTTCGTACAATTTCTGGGACAACACCATTACCACCAAAAGCCAGATCGGCATTCTTCCGTCGATCGGTGTCAGTTGGGAACTGTAAAACACATTGTCGCCTGCGGCGCGGATCTCAAAACATCCGCGCCGCAGCGCATTTTCCCAAGGATCATGCAGAGCGGGATTTATCCTGTGCATGCAGCGAAATTTAATGCAGCGCATGATTCATCCCGTGCCGGCAGCGCACTTGGTCGCAGCGAGGGATTCATCCCGTGCATATGCAACCCCACGCCATAGAATACATCGGCCCGGTAACCGGCACTGCAGAATATTCTTCTAGTTTCCCGTTGCCGGCCGCACAAAACCGCTGGTCTGCGCTAAAACCCCGCCCCGCGAAACAATTTGAAAAATTGTTTTACGTCGACAATTCGAAAAATTGTTCTACGAGCTGGTCGTAGCGCGAGATTTATCTCGTGCCCGCAGCGTGCGATTCATCCCATGCATATAGCACAATCGGGCGTCCCGCGGTATCCATCCCCCCCCACAAAAAACATCTTAAAAGCTTTCCTTTTTTCTTAAACCCGTTATGCGGCGGAAAACAATCCTCCCCTGCTCTCTAATCTCGCAGTATACCCCACTTTTTCTTTCTTCCTTCTTCCTTCTCCCTTCTCCCTCTCCTTTCTCCCCTCTCTACCTTCGACCTTCGACAATGGACCTTTAACGTTTTTCCCCTTTGCGTAATAACAATAACTTTTGTATAATAGTGCAAAAATAAAAGTACGCCCGTGCGCTTTCTCAACGAACAACACATTCTTATTTTTCTTCTGCAGCTGTTCACCCTTCTGGCCTGGGCGCGCATCTTGGGCGAGCTTTTCCGCAAATGGAAGCAGCCGGCCTTGACCGCGGAAATACTCGTCGGCGTCCTCTTCGGACCAACGGTTATGGGCAGGATCTTTCCCCAATTCTATCATGCCCTTTTTCCCAACGATCCGATCCAGAATAGCATGCTGGAAACCGTCGCTTGGCTCGGCGTGTTTCTATTGCTGTTGGAAACCGGTCTGGAAATCGACTTTTCGATCGCCTGGCGTCAGCGCGGCAGCGCTCTGACCATTGCTCTGACCGACACCCTTGTCCCCTTGGCGTTTGCTTTTTCTTTTGCCCTTCTCATACCGGATCGCTATTTGACGAACCCCGATTCCCGACTGCTCTTTGCCGCCTTTATGGCCGTAGCGCTCGGCATATCCGCCATGCCGGTGGCGGCGCGCGCGCTTCATGACGTCAATCTGCTTAAAGCGGAAACGGGATTTTTAGTCATGTCGTCCTTGGCCGTCAAGGATATCATCGGTTGGGTGTTTTTCGGCATCATTCTCGGCCTGCATGCCAGTTCGCAGTTGGCGTTCAGATCAGTTTTTTTAATTCTTACCGGAGCGATCGGCTTTGCCGCCTTAGCGCTCACTTTCGGACGACAGTTTTCGGTTCAAGTGTTCGACTCACTCAACAAAAGCCGTTATCCCGAGCCTGCCACTTCTCTGACCATCACCGTTCTCTTGGGCTTATTATTCGGCATGATCTGCCAACGGATGGGCATTCATGCTCTTTTCGGCTTCTTTATCGCGGGCGTCATCGTCGGCGAGGCCAAAAGCCTGTCCGAGCAGACGCGGGGCATCATTTCGCAAATGGTGCATGCGTTGTTCGTGCCGGTGTTTTTCGTCAACATCGGCCTAAAAGTGGATTTTGCCGAGCACTTTAATCTTCCGCTTTCCCTTGCGGTTTTAGGAATCGGTGTCGGCAGCCGCTATTGGGGTGCCCGGTTGGGCGCCAATCTCGCCCACCTTCCGCGCCTTAATCGGGATCTCATCTCCATTCTGCACACTCCCGGCGGATTGATGGAGATCGTCGTCGGCTTTCTGGCATTTCAGGGCGGACTCATCGGCCAGCAGGTGTTCGTCGCCATCGTCTTCGCCGCCGTTCTTTCTTCGATTATCCTCGGTCCCTGGCTGTCTCACTCTTTAAAGCGACGAGCCATGACCTCGCCCGCAGATCTTTTATCACCGCAGTCCGTCATTGCCGATCTCAAGGCTTCATCTCTCGAAAACGCCGTTAAAGAGCTCGTCGCCGTTCTTCCGATCAGCGACAGCGCCGTTGGACAAAGAATAATCGAAGGAATCTTGGCGAGAGAAAAAGAGTTCGGCACGGCGGTTGGCGACGGTTTGGCGATTCCACATATGCGTCTTGCCGGACTACGCGACCCGCTTTTGGCCTTCGGCCGTTCGAAGGACGGTATCGATTGGAATGCGCCTGACGGGGTGCCGGTACGCGCCATTTTTCTTCTGGTAACTCCGGCGGCAACGGCAGATATCCACGTTCAGATTCTCGGCCGCATTGCCCGCGCCTGGCGTTCGGAAAGCAACAGACGACGATTGGCGGCGGCAGACGCAGAAGAATTGTACAATGGCCTAAAGGAAATGTTTGACACCAATCGAAAAACTTGATTAACCACACTAAAAATGCATTCCATTATAAAACCGAAAAAGGAGTAACGTGCAGAAAATTTTTTTTATCGGTATCGGCGGCTTTTTCGGCACCCTCTTTCGCTACAGTCTCAGCGGCGCCGTTCAACAAGCCTCGAAAAGCGTCTCTTTTCCCTACGGAACGCTGGCAGTCAACCTGATCGGCTGTTTGGCCGTAGGCTTTCTCTCCTACCTCACCGAAGAATTCGGCCTGCTCAACAGCGTCAATCGGCAAATGGTGTTTATCGGCCTATTGGGCGGCTTTACGACCTTTTCCACCTTTATGAACGAGACATTTCACCTGACGATGGACGGCAGGCTCTGGAGCAGCTTTTTTAATGTACTCTTGCATGTCGTTTTCGGATTTGCAGCTGTCTGGTTAGGTCGGATTGCAGCGCACGCAATATGGAGATGAGCCTATGATTACTCCCACTGAAGGATACCTTTTGCGCATTTTTGTCGGCGAGAGCGACAAGCGCGGCAAGATTCCCCTCTACGAATGGATTGTGCGCGAAGCGCGCGACAAAGACATGGCCGGCGCCACGGTGCTGCGCGGCATTATGGGGTTCGGGCCGAATACGCGCACCATTCACACCTTTAAAATCGAGCGCTTGTCCGAAGACCTGCCGATCGTTATCGAAATCGTCGATACGAAAGAAAAGATCGAGCACTTTCTGGAATATATCGATTGGTTCCTGCAGACCGGCCTGGTGACCGTGGAGCCGGTCCAGGTACGCATCTACCGCCGGCCGGAGAAAAAGACAAATCCTTCCAAGTAGACTTGATGTTGCCGGCATGCTTTTGCGCCCAGTGCGCCGGCCGGATTAAAAAACAGTGCTATCGGGGTTATAATAAAGGAAAATCATTCAGCCCAAAAATAGATGGCTATTTTGCGACCTGTTCTTTGACATCATAAGGCAGTTATATTTGTTCGGGTGCTGCTTTCCGACCAAACTGATAGGGGTGGGTCCTCGTTTCCGGAAACGGTAAGAAATATGCCGAAACACACGACACGGATTAAAGAAAATTTATACACATTGCGCCTTCACCAGACGATTTTTGCCTGATCAATTCGCTATTCTCCTTTCGAGAGTAGGGGCATGGTCGGTTTCGAAAAAAAACTGGTTGAGTTTTTTGTCGACCATATAAACTAAAGTGGAAGCAATATCCATCCGGTTCCATAAATTTGTCGGCCGAAATTAGTTTTTACTCAATTCAAAATAACTTTAAACTGTGTTTTTAGGCATAAACTCTCTCGGAACATATCCGTTTTCACAGCGGTTTTGATCTTTAGTGACGCGAAATGAACCGGATGCTCCGGCTCGTGAATACCGACGCATTAACCAGCTATTGAAAAAATCTTTTCATTGCAGCTTTGATATTCTTTATAACTTGTAAGAAATCCAAGCGTTA
>JAPDQV010000068.1:0-3713 GCA_034505495.1 candidate division KSB1 bacterium
GGTTGTGGCTGGATGTCAATCATTTTGTCTTGTCGGTGGTCATTGTTTTGACCGGACTGTTTGCCGTAGCTTACCGCATCCGACACAGCATGACCAAACAACGACCGCATGCGGCGCTGTCTGCCTGGACGAATCTTTTGTTGATTTTTCTCCTTACGGTCATGGTTTGTGGAATTTTGATGATCGTCAAAATACCGACCCTTGAACGCGTTACCCGCTGGGCATACTCTATGTTCGATTTGTCTCTGCTGATAATTTTGCTCGGTGCATTGTTTACTTTTTATCCGCCGATATTGCAAAGGGCAGTTCGACGGCATCGATCATACAAATCCCTATAACGGCAAAGGCTAAATGAAACGCCGATTCGGCAACACCTTTTGAATAGGATAAAGGAGGGCTGCGGCGGTCAAGTTAAAAAAGAAAAGGCCTGCTGATAAAGCAGGCCTTCTATTTTTGCGTCGGGGCGAGAAGATTTGAACTTCCGACCCCTTGACCCCCAGTCAAGTGCGCTAACCGGACTGCGCTACGCCCCGATGCTTTCCGAGCCCTCTTTTTCTTCAATACGGGACTCGCTCTCTGTCGCGTTCTGCTGCAAAATTTCCAAGCACTCTTTCAAGCCGGCGTAAATTTCATCCAAAATGCCGTTTCCGGCAGGTTCTCGGAAGATCGACAGCTGCCCGTTCAATTCATTGTTCTGCCGCATTTCGCGCAGTTTTCTTCGGGCGCCTTCGATCGTATATCTATCCTCGTACAGAAGTCTCTTGATCGCAAAAATCAGTTGGATATCGCTCTTTTTATAGATGCGATTGCCGGCCCGATTTTTATTGGGCTTGAGTTCCGGAAACTCACTTTCCCAATAGCGCAGGACATACGGTTTTAACCCTGTTATTGCGCTGACCTCGGCGATTGAATAGTACAATCGCCTGATCGCTTGCTCTTCCATGCGCCGCCTCTGACGAGGTTCTGCTGCAGAACAACAACTGAAAATAACGAGAAACAATGAAAAACGCAAGCGCGAAATTTTTCACCAGCCCTCCTGAACTTATCACAAACGACCGTTTGCAACCTTTCCCTATCGGCTGCGCTCCTGGATGATTTTTTACGATTTTTATTTTGCGATTGCTGCATAAAATTTGTAAAAAAGAATGCATGAATCAGAAAAGAAAGGGCAAGCATGAAAATCTGTAGGGCGTTATCTCCATTTCTTGTTTTTGCACTGACCTCTGCGCCGCTTTTCGGTCAGTCTCCCGTCCCGACCGACGCGATACTCGACAAGATCGCAACCGGCTTTCAATTCGTAGAAGGCCCCCTTTGGCATCCGCAGGGATTTTTGATCTTTTCCGATATTCCGGCCAGTACGGTCTATCAATGGAATCCTGTTGACGGGAAGATAAATATTTTCTATAGTCCTTCCGGAAATTCCAACGGTTTAGCCCTGGACCTTCAGGGGAATGTTTTACTGTGCCAGCACGGCCTGCGCCGAGTGTCGCGGCTGAACCCCGACGGTACCGAGACCGCTTTGGCGGAGCGGTATCAGGGCAAGCGCCTCAATAGTCCCAATGACCTGGCGGTCAAGAGAGACGGTTGGATCTATTTTACCGATCCCCCTTACGGCATAAATGCTCCGCAGGAAGAGCTCAAATTCTATGGTATCTTTTGTTTGTCTCCTCAGGGAGATTTGATCCTACTGGATAAATCGCTTACCCGACCCAACGGCATCTGCTTTTCGCCGGATGAAAAAAAGCTTTACGTCAATGACTCGCAGGCGCTGCGCATTTACGTATGGGATGTCAAAGAAGATCATACGATTGCCAATAAAAAGCTCTTTTACGCCATGACCGGCAGCGGCGCCGCGGACGGCATGAAAACGGACACGGAAGGCAAACTATACTGCAGCGGTCCTGGCGGAGTGTGGATTTTTTCGCCTGACGGAAAAGTAATCGATAAAATCAAAGTTCCTGAAACGGTAACCAATCTGAATTGGGGCGATGCGGATTATCGCACCCTTTACATTACTGCTGGCGTTTCCGTCTACTCGATTCGCCTCGATGCCGTGGGTGCGGGCATTCAGGAGACACCGCCTTCCGCCCTGAAAGGCTTTGAGCTGCTGCCGAACTATCCCAATCCGTTCAACTCCGGCACCACGCTGTCATTTCGACTGGATCAGACTGCGCATGTCTCTCTCTCGATCCATGACGCTCTCGGGCGTGAAGTCAAGTCGTTGCAAAACGGCTTTATGCCCGCCGGTCTGCATCGTTTTGAGTTTCCGGCAATCGACGGCGACGGCAATCCGCTGCCGACGGGCATCTATTTCTCTCGGCTGCAGGTGGAACAAGAAATCCAAATGAGGAAGATGGCCCTTATTCGATAAGGAGGAATTATGGCGGCCTCTCGTCGTCAATTTCTCAAGATGGCCGGCGCAGCAGCCGTTGCGGGGGGCGCCTGGATAACCTGTAGGGAACCGGAACGCCCCAACATCCTGTGGATCACCAGCGAAGACAACAGCCCTCTCTTCGGCTGTTACGGCGACACCTTTGCCACAACGCCGAACTTTGACCGGCTTGCCAAAGAAAGCGTCGTATTCGATAACGCTTTTGCCACCTCTCCGGTTTGCGCGCCGGCGCGCAATTGCCTGGTCACCGGCGTCTATCCGGCGAGCACCGGCACCGAGCCCATGCGCAGCCGCTACCCGCTGCCGACGTTTATAAAGCCCTATCCGCTTTATCTGCGCGAGGCCGGATATTACTGCACGAACAATGTCAAAACCGATTACAATTTTCTCGGCGACGATGCCTCTTATTGGGATGAATGCAGTACAACCGCGCATTACAAAAATAGACCGGCAGGCAAGCCGTTCTTTGCCGTTTTCAATTTCACCATCAGCCACGAGCATACGCTGCACACCAGCATACCCGCCGAACAGTTGCGCCATGATCCGGCCAAGGTCAAGCTGCCGCCCTATCACCCCGATACGCCCGAAATTCGCCATGACTGGGCGCAGTATTACGACCAAATTCAGGCCCTTGACGAACAGGTGGGCAGAGTTCTCAAAGAACTGGAGGAAAACGGCCTGGCGGAGGATACGATCGTGTTCTATTACGGAGACCACGGCGGCGTCCTGCCGCGCAGCAAGCGCTTCCTTTATGAAACCGGTCTGCGCGTGCCGATGATGATCCGTTTTCCGCAAAAATATCAGCACTTGGCACCCGCGCGTCCTGGACAGCGCATCGATCAGCTCATTACTTTTGCCGATATACCCAAATCGCTGCTCAGCCTGGTCGGTATTCGGCCGCCGGAATACATGCAGGGGCATGCTTTTCTCGGCAGGTACAAGGACAAACCGCGCCGCTACGCGCTGGCTTTTCGCAGCCGCATGGACGAGCGCTATGACCTCAGCCGCTCCCTGCGCGACAAAAGATTCCGCTACACGCGCCATTTTAACCCGCACCGTCCCTTGGGGCAGCATTTGGAATACCTGTGGCGCATGCCGGCGACGCGCTCATGGGAAGCCGAGTACCGCGCCGGCCGCTGCAACGAGGTGCAAAGCCGATTCTGGCGGCCTAAACCGGCTGAAGAGCTGTATGATGTCGTCAATGATCCTTGGGAGGTCAACAACCTGGCCGGCAATCCGCAGTACGCCGAGGTGCTGCAGAGAATGCGCGCCGACCTGCGCGCGTGGATGCTGGAGGTTCGCGACGCCGGTTTTCTGCCCG
>JAPDQV010000068.1:3723-9027 GCA_034505495.1 candidate division KSB1 bacterium
GATTTACGACTATGTCCATTCGGATGCCTACGATCTACCGCGCATTTTGGAAACCGCCGAGATGGCGACCGATCGCGACCCCAATCATTTGCCCGAACTGCAGCGCCGCTTGAACGATCCTGACCCGGCCGTGCGATATTGGGCTGCCACCGGCTGCCTGGTCCTGGATGAGGCCGCCCGCTCCGCCGCCGGTTCCCTGCGCGAGCGCTTGACAGACGACGACGGCGACGTTGCCGCAGTCGCTGCGGAAGCATTGGTGCGATGGGGCGACCCGGAGGGATTGAAGGGATTGCAGAAACTGCTCGACCACCCGAACGGCAAGGTGCGCCTGCGCGTCCTAAACGCCATTTATGAGCTGGGCGATGCGGCCGCGGTCTTGAGACCCTTGGCGGCGGCCAAAACCAACGATCCGGACGAATTCGTCGCCCGCATGGCGGCCTATTTCGTGTGAGATGGGCCGCAATAAATTTCGATGACGCAGAGCAAAATTTATTTCGTTTTCAAAGGGGCCGGAATGAATTTCATTATGTAGCGCGAAATTTATTTCGCGGCCGGACCGGCCGAAATGAATTTCGGCCTACGTCCGCGTCATTCGCGGTTATGGACTGAAATGAATTTCGGCGATGTAGCGCGAAATTTATTTCGCGGGTGCGCGGCGCGAAATTTATGCCGCGGTTGAACCGGCCGAAATGAATTTCGGCCTACGTCTGCGTCATTCACGGTTACGGGCCGAAATAAATTTCGGCCTACGTCCGCGTCATTCGCGGTTACAGGCCGAAATGAATTTCGGCCTACGCCTGCGTCATTCGCGGTTAAGGGCCGAAATAAATTTCGGCCTACGTTTCACGAAACATACAGATACCGCTTGATCTTCATCGTCGGCGTCTTTTCGAACGGCTCCGGCTGGACGATCAATTTATTGAGACGCGAAAAGGACGAAAGCTTGGCGTTGGTTTGTCGACGGATATCCTCCAACACGTCGGGAAGCTTATCCTCGAGCTTGGCGGCTCCGTATAGCTGGTCGAGCAGTTCGTAATTCAAATAAACCCGCGCCGCCAGTTTGCCCTCCTGCTGAAAAACCAGCGATTCGAGCACGCGCTCATCCTCATTGAGGATTGACTCGATCTCCTCCGGATAGATGTTCTCACCGCTCGGTCCCAAAAGCATGTTCTTCGATCGCCCTTTGATGAACAAATAGCCGTTCGCATCCAACACCCCCAAATCGCCGGTGTGGAACCAGCCGTCGCGCATGGCTTCGGCGGTGCGCGCCTCATCTTTGTAATAACCCTTCATGAGCATCGGTCCGCGCACGCAGATTTCGCCTTCGCCGGTCTGCGGATGCGGATGGTCGATGCGGCACTCCACGCCGCGCAGCGCCTTGCCGCAGGAGCGGTAAACCGTGTTTTCCGGTCCGGTACCAAAGATCAACGGCGCGGTTTCAGTCAGCCCGTAGCCGATTGCATAGGGAAACCCGGCTTCGCGCAAAAAGGCTTCCACTTCGGGATTGAGCGCCGCGCCGCCGATGCAGTAGCAGCGCAGGCTGCCGCCAAAGGTCGCAAGCAGCTTTTTACCCGCTATGCGGTGCAGCTTTTTCCGCATCCACGGCAGTTTGTACAAGCTGCGCACCGCCGCGTTCTTTTTGAACTGCGGCGCGATGCGATTTTTGTAGATTTTTTCGATCACCAGCGGCACGGTCAGCAGAATGGTCGGTTTGACCTTTTGCAGAGCGGGGAGGAGGACGCGCGGCGTCGGCGGCTTGTCCAGGTAATAGACGGCGGCGCCGGCCATGATCGGCGCGACCAACCCCAAGGTGCACTCGTAGGCGTGCGACAACGGCAGCATGGAGAGCATCCGGTCTTCGGGTCCCAACGGCACGATCTCCATGGTCGCCGTCGCATCGTAGATGATGTTCTTGTGCGTCAGCATGACCCCTTTGGAACTGCCGGTGGTGCCGGAGGTGTAGATGATCGAGGCGACGTCATCCTCAGCCGCCTCGTGGTGAAGCTTACCCGCTAATTTCAGCGCCGCCTCTTTCAGCTTGGCAAACTCTTTTTCACCCTGAAGCAATAACTCCCTGAGCCGGTCCTTTTTGGTGCGCAAAGGAACCGGGGCAAAGCGCTCGATCAGGATCACGCTCAGCAGCGAGGGAATTTCCGCTTCCTCGATCTTGAGATAGAGTTTTTCGGAAACGAACAGCGCCTTGGCCCCGGAATGACGCAGGATATGACGCACTTCGTCCGGGTGGAATTCCGGCAGAATCGGCACGGCGATCGCCCCCAGCGCGGCGAGCGCAAAATAGGCGATGCCCCACTGCGGGCAGTTTTCGCTCAGAATGGCGACGCGGTCGCCGGCGATCACCCCTTCTTCATGCAGCAGGTGGGCAACCGCATCGACCCGTTGCCCCAGCTCAGCATAGCTGATTTCCTCGCCGTCGATTTCGGCCAAAGCCGTTTTATTACCGAAAGCGGCCACGCTTTGTTTGAGCAAAGCGCCGAGAGTGAGGTTGTCGAGAAGAGAAGACATGATACGATTTCCTTAAACTAACAAAAAAATTTCAGAGCTCAATGGATCGAACTCGTCTACGTGGTTTTCTGTTATTCTTGACCTATGGTTTCAAAAACTTGCGAATTCTTTCGACGACGAATTCCTTAACCCGCCTTGCCAAGCGATAGGCTTCTTTAGCCTCTTTAACAGATAACATGCTTAACTCATCGGGAAAACAAATGCTGCTTGCTTCTTGGTCAAAACATCGGCATCAGCGAATGTGTCAAAATTCATTTCCGACTTTTCAATCAATAATTCTTTGATGCTACGGATCATTGGGAGAACCGATGCATCGGCAATGATTGTTTTGAATATTTCTCTGCTGCTTGTTGCGCATGAAAACAGATCGAGTCCGTCAATATCGGCGCAAAGGTCATCAATTGTTCGATCGTCAAGAGGTCATTTTCTGCCTTGACCTGCCATTGACGGACAAGATCGCTCAAATCTTTTGCCATAGCACTTCCCCCTCCGTGCGGAGGACTTGAGACAGTGTGGGAAGCCGGATTTCTGCTGCATACTCTTCAAAAGGTTTAATGATAAAATCCACCGAAAAGCCGTTATCACCGACAACATTGAGCAACTCTTTCAGCAATTGCAGCTTTTGCCGGCGCTCCAACTTCTTATCGACCAAAACGGCAATATCAAGGTCGCTGTCGCTTCGCTGTGCGCTTTTGGCATAGCTTCCGAATAACACGATTCGGCGCACATCCGGCGCTTTGTTTAGAATGAGTTTGACAAGTTTTTTGAGATCATTATCCGAGTACATAACCTTTTTCGAAAAAAATTTAGCATAACCCTTTTCACAGTGTGCAATTACAATATGCCAATAAAAATTCCAAATATTTCAAATCAGCATTTTTCAACTTGTCTGCTTCTTTTCCCGCGGCGAAGCCTTGTACAGGCCAAAATTCGATACGGCAGGCACCGCTTTGCTGCCAAGGATCACCAGCCGCAAGCGCTGCACCGTCACCGGTTCGATGCGCAGCAACCGCTTGTAGCCGATCGTCGTGCCTTCGGCCAGTTTTTGCCATTTGCCGTCGACCAAGCCTTCGACGCTGAAGCGGCTGATGCGCTGTCCCAGCCGTATCGGCTCCTGCAGCAGAATGCGGTCAAAGGTCGTCGGCCGGCCGAGATCGACGGTCAAGGTCGGCTGCGGGTCGCGCGGATTCGCCGCCCAGTAGCTGTCCGCATCACCGTCCGTGACGTTGCCCGGCGCAAATTTCGCGTGTTTTTGCCATTGACTGCTCGCCCGCACTTTTTTCCCCGCCGCCAGGTCGATGCGGAACGTTTCGTCGAGAATGCTGCGGAATTCCCGCAGCGAGGCGGCGTCTTTTTCATGGATGAGCCCGCGGCGATCCGGCGGCAGGTTCAACAGCAGCGTGCCGTTGCGGCCAACCGACAGATAGTAGAGCTCGACCAGCTGCTGCGGCGTTTTCACCTTGTCGTCTTCGCTCGCGTGATAGAACCAGCCGGGCCGGATAGAGACGTCGCATTCGCCGACGACCCAATGCGGGCCGTTCGGCTCGCCGGTGTTAAGATAAGCCTGATCCGCCTCGCCCACGACCACGCGGCTGCGGTCCAGGGTCGACCAGTTGGTCTCGCCGGCAATGCCGCTCTCGTTGCCGATCCAGCGGATGTCAGGGCCGGCATCGGAAAAGATCAGCGCGTTCGGCTGCAGCCGGCGCACCAGCGCCCAGGTGGTCGGCCAGTCATAGTAGGTCGCCCGGTCGATGGTGCGCCGCTCGTTGGCGCCGCCGTACCAACCGTCGCCGCCGTTGGCGCCGTCGAACCACACCTCGGAGATCTCGCCGTAGCTCGTCAGAAGCTCGGTGAGCTGATTGCGGAAATAGGTAATGTACTCCGGCCGGCCGTAGGCGGCATGGTTACGGTCCCACGGCGATAAATAAAGACCCAGCCTTAGGCCGGCCTCGCGGCAGGCTGCCGCCAGTTCGCCGACAATGTCGCCTCGGCCGTTCTTGTAAGGACTGTTTTTGATCGAGTGCTCGGTGTAAGCCGACGGCCACAGACAAAAGCCGTCGTGATGCTTGGCGGTGAGGATGAGCTGCTTCATGCCGCCGCTCTTGGCGACCTCGACCCATTGCCGCGCATCGAGTTCACTGGGATTGAAAATATCCGGCGATTCGTCGCCAAAACCCCACTCCTTGTCGGTAAACGCGTTGACCGTGTAGTGAATAAAGCCGATGAGCTCCATTTTTTGATAGGCGATCTGTTGCGGCGTCGGCACCACCGGCATCGGCGGAATGTCGGCCGGCTCTTTGGCGGCAAGGAGCAGCAGTGCGGACAGCAGGAGCAGTGTATTCATCCGGAACCTCCTTATAAGGTTTGTGCCGTTTGACGAATCAATTCCCAGGCGGCGCGCACGTGGCGCTCCTCGGTGTGCGTCTGGCCGACGCAAAAGCGAAGCGTGTACCGGCCGTTAAGCTTGGTGTGCGTCAGATAAAGCTTTCCTGTTGCGTTCAACCGGTCGAGCAGCTGTTGATTGCGCGCGTCGTCGCCCTTGAGGCGAAAGCAGACCAGGTTCAGCGGCGGTTCGACGACCAGCTCAAAGCGGTCGCTCTGCCGAATCTGTTCGGCGAACCACTGCGCCAGCCGCACGTGCTCGCGCAGATGATGGCGCAGCCCCTCGACGCCGTAGTGACGAATGACGAACCATAACTTGAGGGCGCGGAAGCGCCGGCCGAGCTGCACGTGCCAGTCGCGGTAATCGAAAACCTGCCCCGATTCGCTGGCCGGATTACG
>JAPDQV010000069.1:0-7204 GCA_034505495.1 candidate division KSB1 bacterium
AAATCTACGAAAAGCCTCCCGCTTAAACAAGCAAAATGCACGCCGACCTTGAATTCGCTTGCTTTTATGCGCCATTTTTTCTAAGTTTAGACTCTGAAAAACCGGATAAGCCGATGAAGCGCGAAACGGGTCGAATCGGCTTTTTTTGTTTACAGAGCAGGGAATGGCGAAAAACAATCGCGAAAAAACCCATTTCGTTTGTCAGGAATGCGGCGCCGCGTTTTCCAAGTGGCAGGGGAGATGCTCCGAGTGCGGCGCCTGGAACAGTCTGATCGAAGAGCGCGTTGCGGCTACGGCATCGCGTAATTCGCTCATGACGCCCTCCAAACCGGCGGTGATTCGGTCGCTGCATCAGATCGATTCCGCTTCCCAACCGCGCCTGGCGATGCGCAGCAGCGAGTTGAATCGCGTCCTTGGCGGCGGACTCGTGCGCGGTTCGGTCGTGCTCATCGGCGGCGATCCCGGCATCGGCAAATCGACGTTACTGCTGCAGGAGGCTGCAGCGCTGGCCGGCGACTCTCTCAAGGTGCTCTATGTCACCGGTGAGGAGTCGCTCGAACAAATCAAAATGCGGGCCGATCGATTGGCCTTGACCTCCGAACACCTTTTCCTTTTAGCCGAGACTGAAATCGAGGCCGTCCTTCACGCCGTCGATCAAGTGCAGCCGGGTTTGGTGGTCATTGATTCCATTCAGACCATGTATTCCTCGTTGTTGGAGAGCGCGCCGGGCAGCGTCGGCCAAGTCAGGGAGTGCGCTCATCTTCTCATTCAGGCGGCCAAAGAGCGCGCCATGCCCGTGCTTATGGTGGGCCACGTCACCAAAGAGGGATTTCTCGCCGGCCCCAAAACGCTGGAGCACATGGTGGATGCACTGATTCTCTTCGAGGGCGATCGAGAGCAGTTCTACCGGATTTTGCGCGCCGTCAAAAACCGCTTCGGTTCGACGCGAGAGATCGGCGTCTTTGAAATGCGCGAGGACGGCCTGATCGACGTCCCCAATCCGAGCGCAGTCTTTTTATCGGAGCGGCAGACCGGCAGCGGCGCGACGGTTGCCTGCTGCATGGAGGGTACTCGACCGATCCTGCTCGAAATCCAGGCTTTGGCGGCGCCGACCAAATACGGCTATCCGCAACGGATCGCCACCGGCATGGACGCTAAGCGGCTGATCATGCTGCTCGCCGTGCTCGAGCGGCGACTCGGCTATCAGGTCGGCAGTATGGACGTTTTCCTCAACGTCGTCGGCGGGCTGCGCATCGACGAGCCGGCCGCGGACTTGGCGGTAATCGTCAGCATCGCCTCCAGCGTCCGCAATCGCGAGATCGATCCTGCGGCGCTGTTTATCGGCGAAGTCGGCCTGGGCGGCGAGCTGCGCTCGGTCATGCATATCGAAGCGCGCATCGCCGAGGCGGAGAAAATGGGCTTTGAGCGCATCATAGTACCCAAGGGCAACAGCCGCTCGCTTCGTTCTTTCGACAAAATTCAGGTCATTCCGGCAGCCACGGCATACGAGGCTTTCAAACAGGCGGTGCAGTAGAGCGCATGAAGTTTGAGCTGCAGAAAATCGATCGCACCACCGGCGCGCGCGCGGGAGTGCTGACCACCGATCACGGCGCCGTCGAAACGCCCGTATTCATGCCGGTCGGCACCCAGGGCAGCGTTAAAGCGGTCTCGCCCGCCGAGCTGCAGGAGGTCGGCGCACAGATCATTCTCAGCAACACCTATCATCTTTATCTGCGGCCGGGACAAGAAATCGTTCGCAAAGCCGGCGGCATTCAAGCCTTCAGCGCCTGGCACCGGCCGGTGCTGACCGACAGCGGCGGCTTTCAAATATTCAGCCTGAATGATCTTAACAAGGTCACGGAACAAGGACTCGAATTCCGCTCCCACCTCGACGGCTCGAAGCATTTCTTTACGCCGGAAAAAGTGGTGGAAATTCAGCGGGATCTCGGTTCGGACATTATGATGGTGCTGGATGAATGCGTGCCGCTGCCTGCGGATTTTGTCTATGTCCGCAAGTCGGTCAAGCTCACCGTCGATTGGGCGCGCCGCAGCCTCGAGACATTTCGTCGATTACCCGAACGCCATCCCTTCACCCAAGCGCTGTTCGGCATCGTTCAGGGAGCTACCTTTGCCGAGCTTCGGCGAGAGTGCGCTCAGGCGTTGATCGAAATGGACTTTGACGGCTATGCGATCGGGGGACTATCCGTCGGCGAAAGCAAAGAAGAAATGTACGAAATGACCGCCGTGGTTACGGAGCTTTTGCCGAAAGATAAGCCGCGCTATCTGATGGGCGTCGGCAAGCCGGAGGATCTGCTCGAAGGCATTGAACGCGGCATCGACATGTTCGACTGCATTCTGCCGACCCGCAACGGCCGCAACGGCCAAGCGTTCACCGCTGACGGGCCGATCAACATCAAGAACCTGGCGCACCGTGAGGCGTTTTCACCCTTGGACGAAACGTGCGACTGTTACACCTGCCGCAATTTTACCCGCGCATATCTGCGGCATCTCTATTTGGCAAAAGAGCTGCTGGTGCTGAGGCTTCTCAGCATTCACAATCTGCGTTTTTATCTCCGGCTGATGCAGCAGGCGCGGCAGGCCATCCTGGCCGATGAATTCTACGCATTTAAAAAGCGCTTTTTGGCAAGATACCTTGACAGTTCATTTTAACTGAGGAGAGATTATGTACGTTCTGCTTTCGCTCATCGCATCCGCGGGCGGTTCAGCGTCCGGCGGCGCCCAGCCGAGCCCGTTCGGCATGTTCCTGCCTTTGATTCTCATTTTTCTGATCATGTGGCTGATGATTTTTCAGCCGCAGGCCAAGAAACAAAAGCAGCATCAGAAAATGCTTGCCGAAACGCAACCTGGGGATCGGGTTTTGACCATCGGCGGCATCCTGGGCACCGTCAAGGGCTTCAAGAAAGACAATCAGATCGTCATTTTGGAAATCGCCGACAACTGCAAAATCGAGCTCCTGCGCAGCTCGATCGCGCAAAACTTTTCCGCCGAAGAACGGAATCTGGCGTCGGCAAAGAAATGAAGCTGCTGTTTATGGGCACGCCCGATTTTGCCGTGCCCACTTTGCAGAAACTGGCACAGAGCGGTTATCCTCTCGTTGCCGTAGTGACCGCTCCGGATAAACCGGCGGGACGCGGGCAAAGGCTGACGCCTCCGGCCGTCAAGGTCGCGGCGCAGGAACTCTCGATTCCCGTCCTTCAGCCGGAGAATCTGAACGACAACGAGTTTCTTCAAACCCTGGAGCAGTTGCAAGCCGACCTCTACGTTGTGGCGGCTTTCCGCATTTTGCCGGAATCGGTCCTTCGTCTGCCTCCTCTTGGGGCAATCAATCTGCACGCTTCTCTGTTGCCGAAATACCGCGGTGCAGCGCCGATCCAATGGGCGCTCATTAACGGCGAAAAAGAGACCGGCGTGACCACCTTTTTCATCGAAAAGCAGGTCGACACCGGCAAAATCCTTCTGCAAAAGGCGGTGCCGATTCCTGAAGAGATGACGGCCGGCGAGCTGCACGATCTGCTGGCCATAGTAGGTGCTGATCTGGTGCTCGAGACTGTCGAAGGAATTGCCCGTGGCACGCTGACGCCGCGGGATCAAATCGGAGAACCCAGTCGCGCACCAAAGCTGACTCCGGAGATGGAGCGCATCGACTGGAGGTTGCCGGCGCGAGCGCTGCACAATTGGATTCGCGGCATGTCGCCGATACCGGGAATGAAGACGCTGCGGCAAGGCAGGAGCATCAAAATTTTGCGCACCCGCGTTGCGGCGGAAAACGGCACTGCCGAACCGCCGGGCACGGTTTTGAGCGCTTCAGACGGCAAGTTGACCGTGCAGACCGGCGAGGGAGCTTTGGACATTCTCACGCTCAAGCCCGAAGGCAAACGCACCATGACGGCGGGAGAGTTTCTGCGCGGTTACCGTATCCGAAAAGGTGAGCGGTTCGAATAGATGGCAAAATCGCGTAAAGCGAGAGAGGCGGCATTGGAAGCTCTGCTCCGCATTGAGCGGGACGGCGGTTACAGCGACATCGTCCTCGCCCAAACTCTGGCGCGCAACCAGTTGTCCGAACGCGATCGGGCGTTCGTCAGCGAACTGGTTCGCGGTGTGGTGCGGTGGAAAAGCTTCCTCGAACATCTCATTGCCTCGACCTTTCACGGCGACCCTATCGTTATACCCCTCGATGTGGCTTTGCTGCTCAAGGCGGCGTTCTACCAAATTCATTTCATGCGCACGCCGGCCTTTGCAGCCGTCAATGAGTGCATCGAGGCTCTCAAAGCGCGAAAAATGTATGCCTGGACCGGTGTGGCGAACGGAATGCTCCGCGGCTATCTGCGTCGGGAAAAGACTATTGTTTTACCGGATGAAATGTCGTCTCCGGCCGCGCATCTTGCCGCCAAACATGCGCATCCCGAGTGGATGGTCGCCCGCTGGCTGCAGCGGTACGGATTTTCAGAGACGGAAAGGCTCTGCGAGGCCAATAACCAAATTCCACCCCTGTCGGTTCGGATCAACCGCCGCCGAATAACCATTGAAGCGTTTCATCAACGCCTTATAAACTGCGGGGCGCGCTTCCAGACAGGCACCCTCGAAGGATTCGTGCGCATAGACGATCTTCCCGATGCCGAACGCAGGAGGTTGCTGCAGGAAGGCTTGATGACGGTTCAGGACGAAAGCGCGGGCTGGATTGGACGTTTGGCTGCAGATGCCGGTTCGATAATCTATGATCTTTGCGCCGCTCCGGGCGGCAAGGCGACTCAAATCGCAGAAGAAAACCCTTCAGCGCTGATAATCGCCGGAGACAACAAACGGCACCGTGCGCGGCTCATCCAAGAAGCGACTCAACGCTTGGATTTGCCGAATATTCGCTTGCTTGTCGCCGATGCCTTGCAGCCGTCTCTGCGGCCGGCTCCGGCCGTGCTGCTCGATGCGCCCTGCAGCGGCCTGGGCGTCATTCGCAAAAAGCCGGACATCAAATGGAAACGATCGCCGGAAGACATACGCTTATTGAGTGAGCTGCAGAAACGTCTCATTCTGCATGCTGCCGATTTGATTGCCGTCGGCGGCTGCCTCGTCTATTCGACCTGTACGCTCGAACCGGAAGAGAACGAAGAAATCGTTGATTTTCTGCTGCAAAATCGTGATTTTATGCTCATTCCGGCGGCTGATGCCGGAATCCCGAACGAGTTCGTAACTCCGGAAGGCTATTTTCGTACTTTGCCCCATCTTCACGCAATGGACGGAGCTTTTGCAGCCAAATTGATAAAGAGAAGCTGATCGATGAAAAGAGCCTTTAAAAAACCCCTCTTACCCATGGAGAGCACAGGCGCAGCGATCATGACGGTTCTCGCCGCTCTCGTGGGGCTTTATTTACTGTTTACTTTTTTAGTGATGCCGATCTTTACCCGCCATTGGCAGAGAGTCGAAGTGCCGGATGTGACCAATCTAAGCGGCCGCGCTGCCGAAAAGATTTTGAAGAAAAGCGGCCTAAAACCCGTTGTTTCTGAAATCAAGTATGACGAACGCATGCCCAACGGATTTGTCGTGTTTCAAAATCCGGCCGGCCATGCGGTGGTCAAAAAGAATCGCCGCGTCTATCTGACCGTCTCCAAGGGTAAGAGACCGATCGTCATGCCAAAGCTGGTCGGTCTGTCGGAGCGCGATGCCCGCTTCTTAATTAACCAAAGTCAGCTCGTAATCGGCGAGGTTCAACGAACATTTGATTCATATTACCCGGCCGGCGTGGTGACGCAGCAGTCCATACCGCCGCAGACGGAAGTCACTGTGGGCGACAAAGTCGATTTGGTCATCAGCACCGGCGCCGTCGGCGGGACGGTCATTATGCCGAATCTGATTGGCATGAAGTTCGAGGAAGCGTCCAAGGTGCTCGAACAAGCCGGATTGTCACTGGGGATTGTGCGTTACGGCGATATAGCGGCAGCCGCGCCGGACATGGTGGTCATACAGTCCCCCGAGCCGGGCACAGCTGTCGGCGCCGGTCAGCCGGTCGATCTGACGCTGAGCATTGCGGGCGGCGTCATCGAACAGAACGTCGACGAGGCGGCTCCGCAGGTGGAGGCGACGGAATGATTCTGATTGCCGCATCGATCCTGAGCGCCGATTTTTCCCGGCTGCGCGAACAAGTACAGGATGCTGAAGCCGGTGGCGCCGATTGGATCCATTTCGACGTGATGGACGGCGCTTTCGTACCCAACATCACTTTCGGGCCGATTGTCGCCGCGGGTGTGCGCAAAATAACCCGCCTGCCCCTGGATGCTCACCTGATGGTCCGCGACGCCGACAGCCAGATCGAGCATTTCAAAGAAGCCGGCATCGATCGACTGACCGTGCATGTGGAGGCTTGTCCCCACTTGTGGTCCACGCTCGAAAAGATCAAATCGCACGGCCTGTACGCGGGAGTGACGCTCAATCCTGCCACGCCTCTGTCGCTGGTCGAGCCGGTTTTGAGCCTTGTCGATCTGCTGTTGATCATGACAGTGGAACCGGGTATGGGCGGGCAGAAACTCATTCCCATGACTCTGAACAAGATTGCTGAGGCCGCGGAGTATCGCCGCAGGCACGGACTCTCTTTTTTGATCCAAGCCGACGGCGGCATCGATGAAACGACCGCCCCGCTGGTTGTGGAGGCCGGTGCCGATTGTTTGGTCGCCGGAACCGCCGTTTTTGCGCATGAAAACGTACGGGAGGCCGTTAAAAATCTGCGCCGGGCGGCTGAAAATGCCTCAAAAAGCTCAAATAATGTATGAGAGACTTGACAATAATGTGACGTTCTTTTATATTTAAAAGTCTGCGTGCGGCTGCGTTGCGCAGATGAAAAAAGATGTTCAATTATTGACCAGGGAGTCTTGATGGAAACAGGGAAGGTCAAGTGGTTCAACGCCACGAAGGGATTCGGTTTTATCAGTCGCGAGAACGGCGAAGACGTGTTCGTCCACTACTCGGCGATCCAAATGGAAGGGTACAAAACGCTGCAGGAGGGGGCCGAAGTCAAGTTTGAGGCCAAGCGGGGCGATAAAGGTCTTCATGCCGTCAAAGTGATCGTAGGCTGAAGAGCTTCTTGGCAAACGCTGAATCTCGAAAACCCCACCGGCGGTGGGGTTTTTGCTAAGTTTCAGGCGGCGCAGCCGACGACCCAAAGCGAAAAGGCGTAAAATGAAAAAAGTATTCAGCA
>JAPDQV010000069.1:7214-8731 GCA_034505495.1 candidate division KSB1 bacterium
GCAAAAAAGATATCCGGAAAATTGCCGCAGTTTTGCAGTGCGAGCCCAAGTTTATGGGTAACAACTACCGCTTTGAAATCTGCGGCGAAGGTAAAGTCAAGCTTTCGCTCGAAATTTATCCTGATGTACCCATCGGCCGTCGAATCGGCAACTTGATCAGCGTTTATGCTCCCTGCGCGCATCTGCAGCTGCATTTTTGCACCGGTTATGTCGTCAGTGAATCATTGGGTGAGGTGACCTTTATCGGCGAAGTCGGCGGCAAGGTGTCCGGCCTCATTATCGAACGGGAGGGAGGCTGCAGTCTGTATGCGAACGTCGACCGCGAAATTCTCTCCGGCGACTTTACCACCCTTGGCCCGGAAGTGATGCTCAGCGGCGTAGCTCTGTCCATCGCCGAAGAGATACTTCCCCAGGAAAATTAACCGTTTCGTTCCCCTTGATCGACCTTTTAAAAAGCTTTATCGACTATTTAATCATCGAGAGGCGGCTGTCGCCCAACACTGTGGATGCCTACCAGCGCGACCTGCTGCGCTACATTACCTTTCAACAGGAGCGGGATATTCAATCTCCCGATCAGATCACGCGCCGGGATGTCTATGCCTTTTTGGAGATGCTGCACGAATTGACGCTTTCCGCCGCCACCGTCTCGCGCAATCTATCTGCCGTACGCGCTTTTCACCATTTTCTGATCGGCGAGGAAGCGGTTCAGAGCGATCCCACCGCCGACATCGTTGTGCCCAAACCGTGGATGAAACTTCCCGAAGTGCTTTCTCCCGAAGAAGTGGATCGCCTGCTGCAGCAGCCGGATGTCAGTACCGATACCGGCCTTCGCGACCGCGCCATGTTGGAAACGGCCTATGCCACCGGCGTGCGCGTCTCCGAGTTGGTGAACATTAAATTGGATGATATTTTTTGGGAGCAGGAATTCATCCGCATTTTCGGCAAGGGCGGTAAAGAACGTCTCACTCCCATAACCAAGGCGGCGCTGACTTGGGTTCGCGAATACATTCAAGGGCCGCGGATGCGGACGGCATCCAAGGGCCTCAGCCGCGGCGCCGTCTTTCTCAGCACGCGCGGCAGACGCATCAGCCGAAAAACGGTCTGGCTGCTGGTCAAACAATATGCCCAAGCCGCCGGCATCCAAAAACCGATCAGCCCCCACTCACTGCGACACTCGTTTGCTACACATCTGATCGAAAACGGCGCCGATCTGCGCGCCGTTCAAGAGATGCTCGGCCACGCGGACATTATTACGACGCAAATCTATACGCACCTGGATCGCGGCTTTCTGAAAGAGGTGCATCGCAAATATCATCCCTTGGAAAGCGGAGCGCTATGGCGGAAATAGCGGCCAAAACCATCGGCTCTCTCCTTTATGAAGTGGAAGAAACCGTTTCGACTAATCTCCACCTGAAAGAGCTTGCCGATGACCTGCCTCATGGAACCGTCCTGCGCGCGGAACGCCAAACCGCCGGTCGCGGCCGCTTTTCACGCGCCTGGTTTTCCGATGAGCAGAG
>JAPDQV010000070.1 GCA_034505495.1 candidate division KSB1 bacterium
CGGAGTCAAAGTGGTCATCAACGCCGACGCCCATCACATTCAGCATCTCGGCTACATGGCGCTAGGCGTGGGCACGGCGCGGCGCGGTTGGGCAAAAAAGAGCGACGTGCTGAACACCCTGTCGGCTGACGAACTGAAAGCCTGGCGCCGGAAACGTATACAGACGAGGCTCTAAGTTGAGTCGTCACGGCAGACGAAGGGGCAGCTATTGGCGGGCCTCGCGCACCCCTTTTTACGGCATCGTCATGACGCTACCGCTTTTGCTGCTCTATGAGGGGCTGTTGATCTATTTGACCTTTCGTCAAGGCGAAGCGTTCCGCAACGCGGCGGATATTTGGATCAAAACAGCCATCGAACGGCTCGGAATTCACGGGCAGATTACCTTTTCCATCCTTCTCCTGCTGCTTTTGATCTGGGCCTTTGTGTCGATGGTCAGACAAAATCTTGACCTGAATTGGCAGATTCTCCTGCCGGCGGCGGCGGAGAGCTGCTTCTACGCTCTGGCTTTGGCATTTTTAGTCTCACGCTTTACAAATTGGGCACTGCTGCATTTGATGATCGGCGGCGAGCGGGCAACCGATTTGGTGCTTGCTCTCGGCGCCGGTGTTTATGAAGAGCTGTTCTTTCGGGCATTCGGATACGGCATCCTCAGCGCCGTGATCCTGAGAGTCATTGGGCGGAAACCCAAGCGTTCGCGACGTCCGGTTGTGCCGCTGAAAAGGCTCGAATTCGAAGTCAGGCTCTTTATCGCCCTCATCACATCTTTACTTTTTTCCTGGCTGCACAATCCAAGCGGCTTTTCATTGACTGCCTACCAGCCTCTCTATCGCTTTGTGATGGGATTATTTTTTTGTATCTTGTACGAGTTTCGCGGTTTGGGCATTACCGTTTGGACGCACAGCTGGTACGACGTGTTTGTTATTCTGTTCGGAAATTCTAACTAAATGGCTCTTAAAGCAGCAGCAAGGGCGTTTGCGGCAATTGTTTTGTCGGCGGGCGCCGCTTTCGTTTATTTAACGGCGTGGCCGCCGCATTGTAAAAACTCGGAGCAGGCGGTCATCACCATTCGCTGGGGCACTTCGCTTCGCTCGGCCGCTGAGCAACTGGAAGATGAAGGCGTTATCCGCAGCGCCGAACAATTTCTCTTGACGGCTAAACTGCTGGGCAAAAGCCGCAGCCTGCGGGTGGGAAGATTCATGCTTCCAAAAGGGTGCTCAAACTATGCGGTTTTGCGGGCACTGCTTTACGGACCGCAGCAATTGATCGAATTGACGCTGCCGGAAGGCTATGACAGCCGACGCTATGCCGGCATGATCGCCCGCAGTCTGGATCTCGACTCGGCGCGCATCATGCAGTTGGTTCATGATCCGGCATTTATCGCGCAACTGGGCGTGAATTCGCCGTCTTTGGAAGGCTTTCTTTATCCCGAAACCTATCACTTGACCTACGGTCTCAAGGAGGAGCAGGTTCTGTCGATTTTGGTCGATCAGTTCAAGAAGCGCATCGACGAAGCGCTGCGCAAGGAGGCCGAGGCTTCGCCGTTGGGATTTTACGGCTGCCTCATTCTTGCCTCGATCATCGAAGGCGAGGCTATGGTCGAGGAAGAAATGCCGATCATTTCCTCCGTCTACCACAACCGCTTGCGGCGCGGCATGCGGCTGCAGGCTGATCCGACGATTCAGTATCTTCTGCCCGACGGCCCGCGGCGTCTCTTGCTGAAAGATTTGGCCGTACCTTCACCCTATAACACCTATCTGCACGCCGGCTTGCCGCCGACGCCGATCAACAATCCGAGCCGCAAAGCCTTCGAAGCCGCCCTGCGGCCTGCCGATACCGATTATCTCTTTTTCGTCGCCGTCGGCGACGGACGTCATACCTTCAGCAAAACTTACAGCGGGCATTTGTCCGCCAAACGGGCATTCGACAAAGTTCGCCGCCAAGTGGAACGTGAGAAACGAAAGAAAGGATCATGACCAAACCCAAGACTCCAGAATGGCTGCTGAACGATCTGAACGACGAACAGCGGCGCGCCGTGCTGCATCTGGACGGGCCGGTGTTGATTTTAGCCGGTGCAGGCAGCGGCAAAACGCGCGTTCTCACCTACCGCATCGCCCATTTGCTGGCATCAGGCAAAGCGCGGCCTGCGCAAGTGATGGCGATGACCTTTACCAACAAAGCCGCCGGAGAAATGCGCGAGCGGGTGCATCGCCTAATCCCCGAGTCGATCGGCGAGATGTGGGTGGGCACCTTTCATTCGCTCTTTGCCCGCCTGCTTCGCCGCGAGGCCGACAAGATCGGCTATGCACACAATTTTTCCATCTACGACACCGAAGATCAAGCGGCGCTGATCAAAACGGTGATGGAAGAGCTGAACATCTCGACGCAGCACTATGCGCCGAAGATGATTCATTACCTGATCAGTCGCGCTAAAAACGGCATGGTTATGCCGGAAGAGTATGCCGCATCGGCGCAAAACCCCGTCGAAGAAGCGGCCGCCAAGGTCTATGCGGAATACAACCGCCGGTTGCGCCGCCTCAATGCCATGGATTTCGACGATCTGCTCATCAAGCCGCTCGAGCTCTTTCGTCTTTATCCGTTGATCAAAGAGTACTACCAGGATCGCTTTCGCTATTTGCTGGTGGATGAATATCAGGACACCAATCGGGCGCAGTATTGGGTGCTGCGCGAGTTGGCCGACAAATACCGCAACATTTGCGTGGTCGGTGACGACGATCAATCCATCTATCGCTGGCGCGGCGCCGAGCTGCGCAACATTTTGGGATTCGAGCAGGACTATCCCGAGTGCGCCAAATTTCGCTTGGAGCAAAACTACCGCTCCACGCCGCCCATTCTGGGACTGGCGCATTCCGTCGTTTCACGCAATACACAGCGGCATGAAAAAAGGTTGTGGACTGTGAAACAGGGCGGCGAGCCGGTCAGCCTCATCACGGTTTATGACGGTTATGAAGAGGCGAGGCTCATCGTCGACAAAATTACCGCAGAATTTCGCAAGGGCAGGCTGAAATTCGGCGACTTTGCCGTTCTCTACCGCATCAACGCCCAGTCGCGGCAATTGGAAGAAGTTTTGCGCGGTGAAGCCATTCCTTACGTCATCGTCGGCGGCATTAAATTCTACGAACGCAAAGAAGTCAAAGACGTCCTCGCCTATCTGCGGGCGATCGTTAATCCGGCCGACACGGTCAGCATCAAACGCATCATCAACACGCCGGCACGGGGTATCGGCGAGGCCACGATCGCCAAGATCGACGCCTTCGCCCGGCAGGCCGGCATCACCTTTCACGATGCTTTGGCGCAGGCGCAGCGTATTCCCGAGATTCAGCCGCGCACGGCGGAAAAGCTGACTGACTTTTACGATCTGCTCAGCCGCTATCGACAGCTGATCGACCAGGTGCCTCCCGGCGAACTGGCCTCTTCATTGGTCGAGGAGCTGCGCATTCTTCACCTGTTCAAGGAAGAAGGCACGATCGAGGCTGCAGCGCGGGCTGAAAACGTGCGCGAACTTCTTGCCGCCATCCACGAATTTACCGTCAAAAATCCAGGCATGGGATTGGAAGACTATATGCAGCAGGTGTCGCTGATTACCGACATCGATACGTGGAACGACCGAGCCGATGCCGTTACGTTGATGACGCTGCACGCCGCCAAAGGCCTCGAATTTCCGGTGGTTTTCATTACGGGACTGGAAGAGGGTCTTTTCCCCCTTTCGCGCAGCTTGAACGATCCTTATGATTTGGAGGAGGAACGGCGGTTGTTCTATGTCGGCGCAACTCGCGCAAAAGAAAAGCTTTACCTTTTATGGGCCAAGAATCGTCGACGTTACGGCGAGGGGGAGATGCAGAGCTACAAATCCCGCTTTCTCAAAGAGCTCGATCCGCAATATGTCGTCGAAGAGCTGAGCCCGACTCTTCAGCGGGCGGCTCGTTCCACACGTACCCTTGTCTATCCCGAAAACCGCATGCCGAGGTATGAAGAAGAGTCGCAGGAGCCTTTGGCTATTGCTCCGGGTACTCGCGTCCGCCACAACACGTTCGGTATCGGTACAGTCCGCGAAGTGCAGGCTTCGTCGGGCGGAGCGAAATTGCTCGTCTATTTCGAGCAGCACGGTCCTAAACGGCTGGTTCTGCCCTTTGCAAAATTGGAGATCCTATAGCATGAAATTTATGATTCGAATTATTTTGGGGCTTTGGGTTGTGAGTTCGGCCCTTTGGGCGCAGACTGCATTGCTGCAGGAGGAACTGGATTTTCGCTTTGCCGTCGAGCTGGAGAATAAGAAGCTTTACGACATTGCGGCGCTGCAGTTTGCGCGGTTATCAGAGACCTTTCCGGTTGGCGGCCGAGCGGCGGAAGCTCTGCTGCGCGCCGGACAAAATTATGAGCGGGCCGACAGCCTTGTGCGCGCCGCACAATGCTATCTCGGACTTTTGCTTAAATACCCGCAGTCGACATTTGTCGATCAGGCCCAGTTTGCTTTGGCGGGACTCAAAGCAAAAACCGGCAGTCCCATGGAGGCTGCCCTTGCCTTTGAGCGGGTACGGACTTTTAATGCCAAAAGCCCGCTGATTCCGCAGGCTCTGATCGAGGCGGCCAAACACTTTTATGCAGCAGGTGAGTACGGTCGCGCCGCCGATGCCGCGCTGGTGGTTCTCGATCAGTTCCCCACTCATCCTCTGCGGCTCGAAGCACGATTTTGGATCGCCAAGGTCAACGAGCAGAAACAGCAGTATGAAGAAGCTTTAAAGGCCCTGGACCGCATTACTGCCGAAACGCCTCAGGATGATCTGGCGGCGCGGGTTTATGACTTGAAGGTGCAGATCCTGCGCAAGACCGGCCGTTTTTCGCAAGCCGACAGCGTGCTGCAAAAGTTGATCAGCGGCAAATATGCCGGCGAGATCGTCGGCGCGGCGGCGGTCCAGCTCGGCGAAGCCCGCCTGCTGTTGCGCGAGTTCGCCGCCCTGGATAAGCTGATTGCCGAAGCGATGCCCAAAGTCGATGCAAGGCGCAAAGCGGATCTGTTGCTGCTGCAGGCCGACGCCTCTCTATTGCGCAACGAATACGCTCAAGCCCAGGCTTTGCTGGCACAGATTGATCCTGGCTTGTTGTCTCTGCCTAAATTTGCCTACTTTTACCGCTGTGCTTGGGCGGAAGAGCATCTTGGCCGCACGGATCGCGCGCGTTATTTTTTGCAGCAGGCCCTCCAAGATTCGATTGCGGATGAGAACCTTCGTGTTTTACTGCTTATTGACTCCTCCCGTCTGGCGGCTGCAGACGGCGAACCGGCTGCAGCTCTGCGCACTCTGCAGGAGGTGATCAGCCTCGCCAAGCGCGCGTCCGATCGGGTTCGCGCCCATTTTTTGGCGGCAGAGATTTCAGCGGAAAAACTGGACGATCTCGACGGAGCGCGCGGTCACTATCATGCCGTGCTCACGGAAAACCCCGAAACTGCCGCTGCTGCCGAAGCGCTGTTTCGCTTGGCACTGAATTATGCGCAGGATCATCAGCCGAGAGCCGCATATTCGGCGCTAAAACGCTATCTGAGCCGCTATCCGGCAGGAAAACAGCAGGAAACCTGCCGCAATCTGGCGGAATTGTATGCCTACTTGAGCGGCGAACGACCGCTGCCGATCAGCCTAGCTGCGCCCACCAACAGCCTTGTTCTGCAGGCGCAAATGGATCTGCTGCTCCGGGGTGATTACCCTCGAGCCTTTACAACCGCTCTTGCCGCTCTCCAGCGTGAAAAGACGACCGGACAAGCGCTCGATGCCTTTTATCACTTGGCGGCACTTTGCTGCTATGCCCAGATCGAATCGCCTTCAGCCAGGCGCGATGCCTTTGCCGCCCGCGACTCGCTGGCCGTCATTGCCGACAAAATGTCAAACGAGTTTCCGAACTCGGAGTTGACGGCGCAGGTGATCGATTGGCAAACGCGGATTCGTCTCAAGAACGCCGCCGGCATCGATCGCCGCAACATCCTGCTCGAGGCGGCTAAGAAGCTTCCTGCCGGTCATCCGCTGGCGGCACGTTTTCGATTGGACGCAGCGCAAATCAAAGAGCTTCCAGCCCAGGAAAGGCTGTCGCTGCTGCAGACTGTCGAAGCCCAGGAAAATACCGAGCTTCGGCCGCAAACTCTTTTACTGCGGGCAGAGCTCATATCACCTGCAAACCCGGATTCGGCGGCAGCGCTGCTCCGCCAAGTTGCAGCGCTCGACGATGCTGCTCTTCTTCCCGCCGCTCTTTTTCGACTGGCAGAGCTGGAGGAGCAGGGGGGCAGGGCGCAGCCGGCAAAAGAGCTCTATGAGCGCGTGATTCGTCGCTTTCCTTACACGGATTTTAGCGACCGCGCCGCCGTGCATCTCGTTCGCCTTTTGCTTGACGAGGGCAAGATTAAGGAAGCCGAAGAGTTGTCCGCACGATTCGAGGAGACATCCCTTCCCAAGGAGCTGCGACGCTTTCGGAACGATGAAGGAGGAGGGGAGATTCGCCGGCTTTGGGTGCAGCTGCAAAAGCGTCGCCTGCCGCCCCATGAGGCTTTGCCGATCGTTTTGGACTATTTGGCCGAGGGACGGGACGTCCCGAACCGAACTGAAGCGCTGTTGGCGGCCGGTGAGCTGATGGAGGCCATGGGCAAAGATGAATTGGCCTTTGGCTATTACGCCGAGGCCGCAGAAGCTGCGACCGACAGCCTCGGAAAACGCGCCCTTCTTAAAAGCGGCGAACTGGCCTTTGCCCAGGGCAACTATGAGGCGGCGCTGCAGTATTACCGCCGTTTGACCAACGTTTCAGAAGAACCTCTCAAGCGGGAGGCGTTGCTCAAGACGATCATCTGCGAGTATAGGCTGGGCAACCAAAGTCGCGCCGCGGCTCTGGAAAAAGATTTCAACAAGACCTACAAAGATCGCAATGCCGAGGCAAGATTGCTCTACGAAGCGGGATTGGCCGCTATGGGGCGCAAGGATTTCGATGCCGCGGAAAAAGCTTTCAAAAGCGCGGCAAAATATGAGGATGTGCCCGAAGGCGCCCGCGGTGAACTCGGTTTGGCGCAGCTCTATGTAATTCAAAACAAGACCGAAGAGGCGCTGAAGCGCCTGACGACCATTCCCGAAAAGTATAAAGATCCCGAGCTGAGCGCCACGGCATGGGTCAATTTGGCGAGCTTTTATTACACCAACCGCCAATTGGAAAGCGCGATCGGCGCGGCGACGAAGGTGTTGGATCTGCAGCCGCGCGGTCCGCTGCGCGCCCAAGCGCTGGATGTGTTGATCAATGCCTATGATGATCTCAATCTTCGCGACAAAGCCATTGCCTACGAGCGGGAATATCTCGATCTTTACCCTTATGCACCCGATGCCATGAACCGCCGCATTCGCATCGGCATCTTTCTTTATGGTCTAAAGGAATATGATCGCGCTATTAGTCACCTAAAAGAGCTGCGGTTTTTGGTCGACGGTGAAGCGGAAGCCGAGGTGCAGTATTGGATCGCCCGCTCTTACGCCGATGCCGGGTTTACCGAGAACGCCGTCATCGAATTCCTCAAAGTGCGCTATCAATGCAAACCGACCAAGCTTCCCTGGGGTGTGACGGCGCTTTACGAGGCTGGGCAGGGTTATCGCAAGCTCGGAAACTTGACCAAGGCTAAAGAGATGTTCGAGCAGGTGGTGCGCGAGCGCGGCATAACCGACAATATCGGCCGCGCTGCAGCGGCAAAGATTCAAGAGATCGAAGCGGAAGCCAAAAAGAGCCTATGAGCGAAGAAGATCTTCTCTGGGCTGCCCAGCCGCTCATCGACGCGGCGTTGCAGGAAGATTGGGGCGAGCGCGGCGACATTACCGGCAGGGCTGTCGGAAGCGACCGTCCGGCCGATGCCGTTATTTTAGCGAAACGGCCGGGGATTCTCTGCGGCTGCGCGATTGCCGCCCACGTTTTTCATCGAACCGATGCAACGCTGGTCGTCGAACGGGCGGCGGACGACGGCGAGCGCCTTGCGGTCGGTCAGGCAATCCTGCGGCTGCAGGGGTCGGCGCACTCGATCTTGGCTGCAGAACGTACGGCGCTCAACTTGTTGGGGCGTCTTTCCGGTATTGCCACGCTCACGCGCCGCTTTGTCGATGCGGTTCAAGGAACCT
>JAPDQV010000071.1:0-7256 GCA_034505495.1 candidate division KSB1 bacterium
ACGGTTGTTGCTTTATAAGCATATTCGTAATAGTTCGGCAACACGATACGAAAAACAGAGGGGGCTGGACGCTTATTCCGACTAAGGGCGACACGCACCTTTACGCCGCCAAACTTGTCCTGCTGCGTCACGCCGGCGTAAGCGCCGATACCCGTCTCACGATAAAAACGCATGGCCTCCAGCATCCAACCCGAATCCTTCATCACGTAGCGATTATAACTTGCGGTAACCTCCATATTGAGCGGCTTGAGCCAAGTTGTAAGGTACGCGCGCGATGTGATGAGTCCCAATTGCGAATAATACAACTGATTCTGAAAATAAAGCAGAAATCCTGTGTACTCGAGCCGATATCCCAGTGCCAACTGCCGGTGCAGTAACCATTTCACCGCTTCGCCGCCGAAACCCCAGCGATTCGGATAAAAAGCGCCTGCATGGAGAAAAAGGAAAACATTGCCGGGCAATCGCATGAATTGACTCAGCACAACACGATTGAGCTGCGAATAGCTCTTGAAGCGGTAGGACTGGTAATTCACGTCGCTGTAAAGGGGCACGGCTGCTTCCACCATTATGCTTCCGCCGCGCCAGAGATGCGTGGATAATGCCGGCAGCACCTGCAGATGCGCTTTGAAACGGTCGTCATAGTTTCCCAAATAGAGGCTTAATCCGGGAGTCAGAATCAGATCAAATCGGCCCGCCGCCTTTTCCCGTACCTCTGCCTCGCGCGGCAGCTTGTGACGCGGGGAGCGCAGCGTAAGCCACTCACTTGCCGCCATCGGTTCGCCGTCCCTTACAATTCGTCGATAATCCGTCAAATCAACAGCCAATTCTACTAATGGAACGCGATTCCGGCAGCGACATAAGATAATATGCTCAGCCTCCGGCAACTCTTTTTCGCAAATGGCGAGCAGAACTGCAGCGGCATAGAATTCGTCGCGGTAAACGCGGTTTTCATAAAAAAGCACCGGAGCTTTAGACTCGCCTCGCTCCATGTAGAGATTTTCAAACCCTTCCTCCGCCGCTCGTCGGATCAAATTGTCAAAGAACTCGACACCTGACGCCTGAAAAGCCGTCGCTAAAAGAATAACAAAGATATGAATCGTTTTCATCAGCGACGGTTTTCAACTCTTAATCTGATACGCCTCTTATTGTTACCGAAAAACTCTAAATGTGCTGATGATTTTTTCGGCACTCTGACAATCAACTAGGCTCAGTCCTCAACTTGAGCTTTTTCAGGAGATAACAGGAGGAAGCACTGCCCCAGGCTGCGTGACAACATTTTACTCAAGCTGCTGTGCAAGATAATAATATTTTTAACAAAATCAATAATAATTTTTTATTAAAACTCGGAAAAAGCCGCAAAGGCATATTACTTGATCAAAATAGATGAAAAAGTAAAGTCGCGTTTAACAGCGCATTCCCATTGAATTCGCTACTGATTCGCTCGTCCCTTAGGAATCAAACCTATAACGCAAGCCGATGTTTTCTCAACTTTCCTCTTTCCTGTTCATCCAGGTCTCAACGGCTATGGGCTCTTTTAAGCAAAATATTGTTCAGCGCCCGCCAAAAGTAAATCCAGTCGGTTTTGAACGGCTGTTTGAGTTTCGCCAACAGATAGCGTCGCTCCGACTCGACGATCTCGTTAAAATTTCTCGGCATGTCCGCATAATAAGGAGGAATCAATCCGGGCTTGACCTGCAGGCGAAGCTGCTGGACGTCCGGCGGATAGAGACTGAAATAATGCTCGCTGATCGCCCGCACGCCGAAAAGACGAATATCGCCGCGTATAAAATTGATCAGCTGCGGCAACTCGTCAATCCAATACTTGCGCAGAACTTTGCCCCATTGCGTCACCCGAAAGTCATCTTTAAATTTCCCCGAGTCGTCCAAAGATTGGGTTTCATGGACATAGTCCTGCAGAAATTCGGCATAAGGGTGCATGGTGCGCAGCTTGTAGAGGCGAAAAATCCGGCCGCGATAGCCGACTCTTCGCAAACGAATGAGCATACCGTGTGAAGGATTGGCCTCAGGAGACGGCAGGTCGCTCTTTTGCACCAAGAACCAGTGGCTGTCGCCTATGTACTCGAATGCCACCGGCTTGAATCCGCAAAAACGCAGTCGTCCCAACAATTCGGCACGCGTCATGACTCTGATTCGATTTCGATTGGCGGCTTCATAAATAGTCTTCAGAATGGGCAGCTTGGGGCACATTCGATGCAGAAAAAAATGCATCAGATAAACGGCACCGGCGAAAATCGGCGGATATTTCGCCTGCAATCGCTCGCGATAGTCCTCCAGCCGCTCTTTACGTACTAAAAACCAGCCGTTGTTTTTCAATTTGGAATGCACCTGCAGAAAATACTCGTTCGGCCGCGGAATGCGTCCGATCCACTCCAAGTTGATGAATAGCTTTAGCGAAGCCGGGGCAATCTGGGCAAACGGCCTGCGGGTTTCCGTGTGATAGACGCGCGTCTGCGAAAAATCAATGCTCTCAAGATCGATCTGCCGCCTTAAAAAGTCATACACCTCCGGATAATCCGCCAGTCCTTGTCCTTCCAATACTCGAGCGGCCGATAGAGTGACCGTCGATTCTGCCGGCTCCTCGGGCAACTCGTGTTTCTTGACGAATTCACGGACGTTTTCGACCGTTTCTATATCTTCTTCCGCTACGCCGGCTCGACGTCGCAGAAACTTGCGCGCCAACACAGCTGCTTCCAAAGTCATCAGCAGCAGGAGCGTGCCGAAAATGAGCGTGCGGGAATAACGAAACAGCCGCAGCCCGTAAACAACCAGCGACATCAATGCGGCGGCGATCAATCCTGATTTGAAATACTGCCCATACTCATAATAAAAATTGCTTTCTTTATGAAAACGAAATTTATCGGTAAAAACGGCAGTAGCGAGCCAAACGGCCGAGAATAATAAAAAGAGGTCCCGCTCCTTGGCGGCAATAGATAAAGTGCCGTATTTTAAATAATGCACGGCGGCAAAGGAGAAGGTAAAAAGAAAAAAATCGATCATCGCCGGTCGCGCATGAGGAAGCAAGGGCTTGGACACCGGTAATACGGCTTTAGCGGCTTTCTTCCCACCCCAAAGCCGATCGCCGATAACTATCATGGAGCTTAGCAGTCCGTACAGCATAAATCCCCCTAACAAAAATTTCCGCGAAAAACCGGTGACGCTCAACAACACCAAAACCACCGATACGATATACAGCATATAGGCGGCATTTTTGAGCATAAACAGCACTCGGTGAAGCAGTCTGCCTTCGCGCATGCGGGTTGCTTTCTGCTCCCAAAAAGCGGTCAGGAGCCAAGCGCCGTTGATCAACAGCAGCAAGTGAAAATAAGCCGGCTTGGAGGCAGAGGTGAAAAAGCTGCGCATCACCGCCCACGAGGCGTTCAACAGCAACCAATCCAGCAAAAGCAAATGTGATTTCCGAAGAGCGCTCAACCGAATATTCCTAATCTTGGGCCTAGCCTATTTTGCTGCCGCAAATCTTTCAGCAGTATTTTGCGAAAATCATGCCCGAATAGTAATCTATTCATAATTTCCAGACTGAATCAACCGGCTGCTGCGGTACCATGGCATGCGTTTGTTATAGGATTTTCGATAACCTCGGCCATGAACGCCGAGACATCGATCGTTCCCTGTAAAAGCCGACGATGAGCCTGAGAAAACCGATCCCGTATGGAAGGCAATGCCGTGAGTCGGTCTAACAATGTCCACAAAGCATCCACGGGCCGATCAAAATAGAACAACATTCCTTTTCGGGCCGCTTCCCCGCAATAACCGACGCGCATGGGATTGACGAGCACCGCCGGTGTTCCCAAAACCGTTGCCTCTGAAGCGGTGGTAATACCCTCGCCGACGTACAAGTCGGCAAACGCCAAAGCGTCATGCAGCCGATGCGCAGGCAAAGGAAAGCGAAAGGGCTCGAGCTCTTTGGGCAGCTCATCTTCGGCGCTGATAAATACCCGCCGCTTTTCGGCCAAGACTCTGACCAGGCGGATGCGTTCCTCATCGCTCATCCTCGGCAATCCCAAGTCGTGCAGCGCCCGCCAGGCGACGAAACGCATGAGTACATACCGCTCACCTGGTTGCAGACCAAGTTCCTGCAGCACTGAATGATCGGGGTGGAACCTTTGCGGGTGAAGATAGGCCAACTCATGATTGCCGTGATAGCGGATATGATGACGGCCCAACCGCCTTTGGTAAGAAAAAGCCGTCACTTTAAAATCGACAAACCCCAAGGTAAACAGATCGAGCAGACGCCGCGGCTCGGTGTCGATAAATGCGATGTGCATGACACGGTTCCATGCGCTCACCCAAGCGGCGTGCAAAGAAACGGCGCTGACCACGCGCTGCGGCCGAAAGCGACGCAATATGCGATGAAACCGAAGCAGGTCGAGCGGCACCTGCAGCAGCTTGCGCAGCACGCCGCCGCGGTTGCGCGACAGAAGCACATAGGGCAGCCGATAGGCTTCGAGGAGATCGATCAAAACATCTTTTTCGCGCGCGACGAAAAGACATTGCCGGCCGCGCGCTTCCATTATCTTTGCCGCCCAACGATAATGATGAACTTCGCAGGGATGACCTACGTCAAAGAGCACCCGCCGGCCTGTACTGCCGAGTCCGAATCTGCTTCGGCGGCCGCTCTGTTCAGCCATTCGACAACCGCTTGTCCGGCCGCCAAGCTGCGGCGCTTCGCATCAGCCGTTTTATCATCAGCCAAGTTCCGCCATTTTCTCGGCTCCGGTCGCTTTTGGTCGGCCGCATGCGAAAAGCGATATAGCTGACCTTTTGCGGCCAACGCCGCATACGCAAATCCCAGCGGAAACGATCCCATGCCGGCGGCAAACCGGCGCAGGATCCGCGCCGCCGCCAAAAGTCGATCACCTTCGCCGCAGTTCGCTGCGCACTCACCTTTGGCGCGTGAATAAAAGATGGAATCGGCGTCGACAGCAGAGCGTTTGCCGCCTGAACGCCCGTCGCAAGCATCGCGGATAGCCCCAGCCTATGCAGCCATTCTGATGCCGTCTGCCATTCTTGCTCATTTTTCCTCAGCGCCGAAGACAAATCGACCAGCGCCCGCAGCTCGCTCCAAGAGTTCTTGGCGCCGTGAATGACCAGCAGATAAAGCATCATGGCGCGATCAAAAGTACGAAAGGCGCGGCCGTCCAGTTCGATCACCTCAGAGCGCCGCAAAAGTTCATCATCGTTGAACGGCGCCCGACAATAACCGTTGGCAATCGACCACTGCAGATCGATTACGACCTTTGTGCGCGGATGCGCGAGTTCGAGACTGTAATGCCGGCGCAGAATTTCTTGAACCATCGGCGCGGAAACGGAACGAAAGCCGTTGGCCGATAGGATCTCCACCGCGCGTCGCGCATCCTTTCGCCGTACGAATAAATCAATATCGACCGAATCACGCAGTTCCGCTTTCCCGTACAGGCGCTGTGCCCAGGCAGGCCCTTTAAACAGCAAGGTCTCGATCCCTTCGGCGTTCAAAAGCCCGACTGTCTCTGCCGCCGTCAACACCAAACGCAGACTCTGCGCCGCGCTGCGCAGCATCGCTTCGCGAAAAGGCGGTCGTTCAGATTGCGGAAGCACCTGCAGGCCGGCGTCACAAACGATCGGCATGACCTGCGCCTGACGGGCGGCGCCAAGCAGCGCTTCAGCCGAAACGGCATGCGGCCATTCGTCCTTCGGCCGCAGTCCCAAAAAAATTCCCGCTGCGCTGCGCAGGGCGGCGCACAAATCGGCATCCTTCTCCGCCATTCGATAAACCGTCGGCAGAGCTACAGCAGAAAAATTCCGGCCGATCGGCACTTCTCCACCATCTCTTGCGGCCAAACCGATGCCTGGATCTCGCCGATGTGAGCCTTGCGCAGATAAAACATACACAGCCGCGACTGCCCGATGCCGCCGCCGATCGACTGCGGCAGTTCGCCGTTCAACAGTCGGCGATGGAAATAGAGCTCGCGGCGCTCCAGGCAACCGCGCAGCTCGAGCTGGCGCAGCAGACTGCGGCGATCGACGCGGATACCCATGGAGGACAACTCGTAGGCATCGTCGAACAAGGGGTTATAGACCAAAATATCGCCGTTCAAGCCGTGACGGCCGTCTTCCGTGACCGTAATCCAATCGTCGTAATCGGGCGCGCGGCCCTCGTGATAGTCGCTGTAGCGCAGCGGCCCGCCGATGCCGATCACGAATACGGCGCCGTATTCTTGGCAAATGCGGCGCTCGCGCTCCTTGGGCGAAAGCTCTGGCCAGCGCTCCTCCAGCTCCTCGCTGTGCACGAAATGGATCGTTTCCGGCAAAACCGGCTTGACGGCCGGGTATTCATGACAAATATATTTTTCCGTGCGCCGAATGACGTCGTAAATTGTGCCGACGATTTTTTTGAGAAAGTCAATACAACGATCACTCTCGTCGATGACCATTTCCCAGTCCCATTGATCGACATAGATCGAATGGGTGTTGTCGAGCATCTCATCGGGCCGCACGGCATTCATATCCGTGTAGAGGCCCTCATAGCGGCCGAAGCCGAGATCGGCCAGCATCAGCCGCTTCCACTTGGCCAACGACTGGACGATCTCGACCCGCGCACCGACCGACTTGACGCCGAAGGCGACCGGCTGCTCGACGCCGTTGAGATCGTCGTTGATGCCCTTGCCGCTCTCCACAAACAGGGGCGCCGTCGTGCGCACCAGATTGAGCTCGAAAGCCAGGTTGGTTTGAAAAAAGTCCTTGATCAGTTTGATGGCCCGTTCCGTCTCCTTGACCGAAAGCAGCGACCGATAGTTTTCCGGAATCGTCAGTCGATAGTTCATGCTTTTGTTCTGCTCCTCAAATCATTAACCGTTTATCACAAAGCTCGATTGCCTCTGATAAATTTATCCCTAACGTTGATATAATCGATTATCCCTGCCGTACAAGAGATCGTCGGCCAATTGCTCAAGGCCCGCATAAAAGGCATTTTCATCAACGGGTCACGCCCACTTTATCCGCTTATAAGCATCCTTTGGGACTGCTCTCAATAGGCTGTACAGAACCGTTGGATCCAGGCCGGCATCCTTTTGTTTGGCTTAAGAAAAAATCTCTTTCCCATTGAACGGCTTTGAAGTTGCGATCACCCATAAATCCGCATAGTCTTTGATCTCTAATCGGCCTAATGCGGTCAACTTATTGGAAAGAATATTTCACCAACTGTCGATGCGGGAGTAAAAGGAACTGCTTTCGAATTCGCC
>JAPDQV010000071.1:7266-7575 GCA_034505495.1 candidate division KSB1 bacterium
ATACCAGGTTGTTGCGACGCAGATAATTTGAGTATAGTTTTCCGACCTCCGGTTCGAAAGGTAATCAAGCCGAAAAGCATTGGTTATTTTTGCATTTTCCAAAGCACTGAAGATCAGACGAACGAATTCAGGGTAGGCAGAGTCATTATTGAGAAAAAAATCCAAATCGTCGCTGTAACGATGATTAAAATAGTGACGGCTCAGCGCCGTACCACCGGATAGATAGAACGGCGTTCCGAGCCCGTCGACGAGTTTCATCACCCCATTCTGGAAAGGATACAGGCTCTCCCTGTAATACTTTGCGAATTC
>JAPDQV010000072.1 GCA_034505495.1 candidate division KSB1 bacterium
TGTGGCTGGAATGTTGCGGCGCTGAAGTAGCTTGTGGAGAAAAATCATCCATGCCGCCGCACGCTAGCGCGCACGCGCTACTCGCGCACGCCGTCGCCGTCTAAAGCGTACAAACCGTCTAAACCGTCGTTCAGATTCTCGAAACCGGCTTGACCGGCGGAGATTTCGCTCCGGATTGGTCGAGGCGCCTTCGAAGGTCATTCACCGCCGCCCAGACGAACAGCGGCGTGACCGCCAGCAATAGCCCGCAGACCGCGCCGGCGATATATCCGGCCATCAGCAGCTCGGGGATATTCAAGAGCGCGCCCGTAACCGCAAGCACAATCGCGCCGATACCGGTGATGAGGACGAGTACAACCATCGCTTGCATGCTATGATCCTCCGCCGAGCAGCCGTTCGAGCCGCTCCTTCATTCTGTTGACATCTTCGAGCAACTTTTTCAACTCCGCGCGGTCGAGTTTTTCCAAGCGTTGGAAGTCGCCGGAGGCCGGTTTTCCAGACGTTGGAAGCCCGGTTTCCGGCGGCAACAGCCCCGCCGCGCGCTCGGCCTCGATGATTTTGCGGAGAAGCTTGGGGCTCGGGTTTCGAGCCCCCGTACGGAGATAGTGAAGCATCGAGCGCTTGATGCCGAGATATCGGCACATCCCACCCCAGTCTAACACGAGCTGACGACGCAGTCGCTCGAGTCTGTCGGCCATTTTCACAAAATTTTCACATCTTCCCCTTGACAGAGTGAATACTGAGTGATAATCCTGTGGACATGTTACGGGAACCCGTGAAAAAGAACACGCGAAAAAACAGGGTCCGGTTTCCCGGCATCTGCTCGCTGGCGGCGGAGCTGGGTGTGACGCGCATCCACCTCTATCGCGTGCTCACCGGCGAGCGCCGCAGCCCGCGCATCGAAGCCCACCCAAAAGTCAAAATTCTCCGGAGGCCAACTGCCCGATGACAAAGCCCGAGTTGGAGCTTTTCGACTGCATGACCCCGGCCCAACGCGCCCTCGCAGAGGCCTATCTGCGGCGCCTACCGCCGGGCGAGCTCATCGCCAAGCCAGATCTTCAGGCCGCTTTCGCGTTGCACCCGCAAGCAGTGACGGCGCTCATCGAATGCGGCGAACTCATCGGCATCGACAAAGGCGCTGGCAGTCGCGCCCGCTGGTTCATCACCCGCCAATCCGCAGAGGCGTTCATCTGCCGCCGGATTCTGGGGATTTCATCCAAGAGAGAAAGGAGCCTGTCATGATCACCATGAATCATCAACGCGTAGCGTGCGCGGTCACGCTGTGCGAACTGGCGCAAACGGCGCTGTGGAAAGCGATTCGCCTGATCGACGAGGCGGTGACGGAACTTGCGCCGGAATTGAAATTCGGCAACGACCCAGCCACCACCGACGGCGCCGCGCTCGAGCGGTTCGGCAAGGAACTCGCCGATTACCAAAAAGCGCTACTTCACGCGGACCTCTACGCGCCGCATTGCGGAGAGGCAATTACCGCGCTGAAAAACGTTATCAGAGCGCTTCCGGACGGAAGCCGGAATGACCGCGCGGGCAAAAAAGGATTGTCGCCGATGAAAACGATTGCCGCTGAAAACCTCTCCGCCGCGATTCGCTAAGATGTCCGCAAGCGTCCAATCGACCGAAAATTTCTGCGTAAGTCGTTCATTATCAACAAAACTTCCGGACATTATGTCCGTTTTAGTCCGCTATGCCAAACAATTGCGCAACCAGCTCGAGCGGGTGCGCGCGGCGGACTTGGATGCCGCGAATCGGGCTGTGTCGATCGGGCTGATTCTCTGCCGCGCGAAAGCGCTCCTCCCGAAGGGAGAATTCGGCGACTGGCTCAAGAGCCTGCTGGGCGAAGGGTACAGCGAGCGGCACGCGCGGCGTTGCATGCGGCTGGGCGAATGGGTTTTGAAGCAAAAACCGGAGTTTGAGGCATTACTCATGGCCTGCGAAGCAGGTGATGAGCATGCGCAAGATGTGCTCGATTTGCAGATTCTGGAGTTCGTCGCCGGTAGGACGCAGACGGAGCTGTTTGTGGCCGCCGGCGTCCTCCGTCATTCGCCCGCCGGCGGCGCGCGAGAGGCGGAAAGGCGCTGTTCACCTGAACAGCGCGCACGGGAGACGTGGAATGGAATTTGCGGAACCATTCATCAATGCCTGCGCGACCGAGACTATGAACGGCTGACGCGCGCGGAAATCGAAGCGGCCATATCGTATTTGCAAGAGGCCTACAAGGCACTGCTGGCCTATCTGCGCGAGGCTCGCAAAGGAGGATGATATGCCTACCTTTCGCGTTACCGATCACCACGAGGTTTTTTTCTCCCTGCCGGCGCGCGAGCGCGAAGAAATTCAGGAAACGCTTGAACGTATTGAGCAAATAGCCATGCACCCGCGTGGTGTGGTGGCGGGCGCGCAGGCCGCCGCCAGGCCCGGGCGCGGCTACTCCGCAAAATCACTGCTGAGAAAATATTACGCATACCTGGCGGCAAATGGAGATTGGCGTGCGCTGATTGACAGAGCGACCGTAAGGCAACGCACGCCTGCACTCGCCGATGAATTTATCGAGTTTTGGCGGTCGCTGTGCGAAAAGAACCAGCGAAAGTGCAAGCCAGCCTATCGAGAGCTCATTCGCCGCTATCTCGCTGGCGAAGCGATTCCTGGTCTTTGCCCTGCAGACGGGCCCAGGCAGGATCTGCCGGCCGGCCTGAGCTACGCCAATTTAATGCGGTATGCGCCGTCGCGCTTTGAATTGGTTGCGCGCCGTCAGGGTCGAGGCGCAGCGGCGGCATTTCGGCCGCTGACCTATACGACGCGTGTAGGGCTAAAGGTCGGCCAGTACTACATATTTGACGACCTGGAGCACGACGTAAAAGTCAACGTGCTCGGCATCAACCGTTCAGCCATGCGTCCCCTCGAACTGGCCTGCCTCGATCTTTTTAGCGGATGCAAAATCGCCTGGGGTGTGAAGCCGACGCTCGAGAACGACGACGGTACGAAGCAAAAGCTCAAAGAGCGGGAGATGCGCTTCTTGCTAGCACACGTGCTCGTGAACATCGGCTATCGCCTGGATGGCACGGTGCTCATGGTGGAACATGGGACGGCGGCAATTCGCGAATCGATCGAAAGGTTGCTGTTTGATCTATCAAACGGTGCCATCCGAGTACATCGCGGTGGGATTGAAGGTGCGGCGGCATTCGCTGGCGCGTACTGTGGGCGACCGAAAGGAAACTTCCGCATCAAAGCGGCGCTGGAGTCGCTCCACAATCTCGTGCATAACGAGCTGGCCGCGCTGCCTGGTCAAACGGGCAAAAGCCGCGATTCCGCGCCTGAAGAGTTATTCGGGCGAGAACGGCACAATGACCGCCTGCTGGCCGCGCTCGCCACATTGCCGCCGGAGGCGGCCGATCAACTTCGGCTCCCGTTTTTGCCCTTCTCCATGTTCGTGCAGATTCTCGATCGCGTCTACCGTCTCATCAACAACCGAATCGATCACGAATTGGAAGGCTTTGAGGAAGCCGGGCTCATCGAGCAGGAATATCGGCTTGCGCCTAACACCCCGTGGTTGCCGATGCGGAACTTGCTTCTTGCCTCCCCTGAAGAGCGGAAGGCAATTGAAACCGTAATTAAGAAGCCAGGATACGTACGATCTCGTAAACTCTCGCCGGCAGAAGTGTGGAACCGGGGATGCGAAGATCTCGCAAGATTACCGCCGTATGCGGCCCCATCGCTCATAGGAGAAGATCTGGCCGTAGAGCGGCGCTTGGGCCATAACCACCTCTTCGAGTTCGAGGACCGCGAACTCGGCCCGGGCGTGCACAGATTTGAAGGACGCGTCACAACGCCAGATGGCCGCGTTGAATATCTGAAGCCTGGCGATACTTACCTGTGCTTTGTGAATCCCTTCGAGGCGGAGCGGCGCCTCTATGTGTGCGGCCCTAAGCTCAACTTCATCGGCTCGGCAGAGCCGTGGAATAAGGTGTGCAGGTCAGATCTGCAAGCTCTCCATCGGGCCATGGGCAGGGCCGCCGCCTACGAAACAGAACTACTGGTTCCACTCGCGCGGAGAGGCGCCGAGATCACCCGAAAGCGCCTTGAGGATGCTCGTCACAACGCGCAAGTCATGCGCGCCTATGCGGCTGATCAGCCAAGGCCTTCAAGCGGTGGCGCAGTGGAAATGGACGCAGAAGTGTTGCGGGCTGCGCTGGCGTGCGATGCGTCCTTGGCGGAGGCTTCGCCGGAAGAAATCGCGGACGTTTTGAAAGATTAACAACAAAAATCGAGGAGCCAGACATGCAGGAAACCATTCAAGAACAAGACATCGATAAATCCCTCAAAGCAGAAGCCGCATCGGCCCATAGCCGAATCAATGTGCCGCTCAACATGGAGAACTGGCGGCACCTTCCAGAAGAGGTCCAGCAATCCTTGCTCTGGTTGCACCAACACGCCCTGGACAACAAAATGAGTTGGGATGAACTCACGGAAGCCGTCGGCTACGATCGTTCGACGGTATTCCGATGGCTCAAAGGCACCTACGAAGGTTCATGGCAAAACGCACTGCGCGCGATTAAGGCGTACAGGCGCATCATCGAACAGCGCGGCACAATCAAGCCAAACGAGCTAGTCGAAAACGGAATTTACAACCTAATCGCCGCAGGATTGGACTACGCGCTCGCGAATAACTCGATTACGGCAATCATCGGAGAATCGAGGATGGGGAAAACCGTCGCCGCGAAACTCTGGCGTGATCATAACAATCACGGCACGAGCGTTTATGTCGTCGCGCCTCCTTATGGCGGGACAAAGCGCCTGCTTCACGTGATCGCCGAAGCCGTAGGGGTAAATCGTTCGCAACCAACTGCTCAACTATATGCTGCAATTCTTCGCGCGTTCAACAAGAATAGAATACTCATCGTCGACGAAGCGCATCGCCTCCTGCCGAGCGATCGCCGTTCAAATCCGACCAACATAGAAGTCCTTCGCGATATCCATGATCAAACAGGTTGCGCACTGGCATTCATCGCCACCCAGCGCTTCGACGATGAGCTTCGGAAATCGCACTACCAATTCGAGCAAATTCTGGGGCGCATCGGCATGCCCATTCGCCTTCCTCGCAGACTCCGCAAACAGGACTGGTTACCCATCGTGCGTCAGTACGTCGAGCCGGACGACGAACTCATCATTAGCCTGGATAAAATCGCAAACGGCCTTGGCCGGCTTGGAATACTCGTTGAATCGTTGAAGCTGGCATCGCGAATAGCAGCAAAAGCGAAAGAACAGCTGACGCCTACCCATGTGCATCGCGCAATTGCCCTGCGCGCCCAAATGATGGGCGAGCGTATGGACAGCAAATATAACTAAGGAGCAAATCGTGAAACCGTCTAGGTCATCACTTAGAATTAAGGTTCAGGCGCCTGAACTAACTCATGATGATGTTGTGCGTATAACAGGAGAGATCGCGGCGGCGCACCATGCTCTGCAACTAGATGTTGACCAAATGAACAAGAAGATTGATGCGATAAAAGCCGCACATCAGGTTCGACAGTCCGCCCTTGCTGAAGAAATAAAAACAAAAACGGCAGTATTGGAGCGCTGGGCAATAAACCACCGCGAGATTTTTGGTGACCGTCGCTCTTTGGATCTTCCTCGAGCCGTCATCGGATTTCGCACCAGCACGCCCGCCGTCAAGCCCGTTAAGGGAATGACAATTGGCGATGTAATTGAGAACCTGTTGCGCATGCCCGGCGGCAATCGTTTTGTTAGGTATCCTAAGCCTGAACTAGATAAGCAGGCAGTATTGGCAGAACGCGATGCCTTCTCTGATCTATTCGAAAAAGTTGGAATTCAAATAGTGCAAGAGGAGCGCTTCTTTATTGAAGCGAAAGCGGAGGAGGTTCCAGCTCATGAGTTTAACTAGACGTCAACAGTCTCTGTATCGCCCGCTGGTGGATCGGGCCTGGCGCGCGGAAGCAATGCGAATGGGCATTTCTTCAGATGCCGATGGCGCACGTGAAACCTGGTATCGCAACCAGTTAGCAATTATTGGGGGATGGCGCTCAACAGTCGAATGCAATTCGACATATGACTTCGACTTGCTTCTTTCTCATTTCGCTACTTTAGCCGGCGAGGTCGACTTGGCAATGCATGCCGCAAAGAGTGCGGAAAGGCGCGTTATCCATGCCATCAAACGCAAGCTGGCCGAGCTGGAAGAAATAGAACAACGGCCTGTCACCTGGAATTATGTTCGTGCAATCTACGCACAAATGAGTCGCCATCATCTGTTGCCTGAGCGTCTAAGCGATTGCCCAGCCGAACTTTTGCGCCGAGTATTAGCAGCAATCGACACGCACATTCGCCGTCTTCATGAGCGAACTCGAAGAGCCGCATGACGTAGCGCTACTACAAAAAGCGTGGACGATTTTTTGGGAACATGTCCCGGATCGCCACGAAATCAGTAGCTACGAAGCTGAGCGGATGCGTGAAATTTTCGAAGCTGGATGGCACGCATGCGCGAGCTGGACAACAACAAGGACCTCGCCGAGCGAATAGAACGCTTCCTACTCGAGCGAGGCGACTGGGTCAAAGCGGACGAAATCTGTGCCAGGTTCGGCGTAGACGAGCGCCGCTTGAGGCAGATGTACGATCGGCCTGGCCTTTGCACCGCCTTTGCAATCAGTCTTTCAAACCAAGGTTTTAAACACGTCGCCCTTGCTACCACTGAAGAGTGGTTACATGCCAAACACGCGGCTAAGCGGGAAGCCATCGCTCGTTTGCGCCGCATCAAGACTTGGCAAGCGAATCGTCGATCCACGGCCACAATTTGCAAGCGCCTGCTGATCGAGATCGACACCGGCCAGATCCTTCTCCCCCTCTGACAGCCCTTTTTTCCTGCGTCGAGCAAGATTCCCAAACTGACGAGATTTTCCCTAAAAAAGTTTCCCAAACTGATTGGAATTCCGGCACTTAACCCTTTCACTTTCTCAAACTGAAACCACCCGAAAAATTCTCCGTAACTCGCTTATTTTCAACATATTTCAACATATATCAGCGTTTCTCAAACTGAATGAGAACTTCCCAGCCGCGTCGCGCTTGGGAGGGAAGTGGTGCACCCGGAGGGACTTGAACCCCCACGCCGGTAA
>JAPDQV010000073.1:0-342 GCA_034505495.1 candidate division KSB1 bacterium
GAAAACGAAGTATGGATCAACCTGGATGTTGCGCGACGCTATGGCCTGAAAAGCGGCGATTATGTGCGTCTCAAGAATCAGAACGGTGTTCTCAGCAATCGTGTCAAAGTTAAAGCGACGGAGCGGATTAGACCCGACTGCGTCTATATCGTGCACGGCTTCGGCCACAATTCGCGAATGCTCAAGTTCGCCTACCAAAAGGGTGCAAGCGATGCCCAGTTGATCACCCGTTACACGATCGATCCGCTGATGGGCGGCACCGGCATGAACGTAAACTTTGTCACGATCGAGGCGGAGGCTTAACATGGCACGATTTGCAATGGTTATCGATACCCTCAAGTG
>JAPDQV010000073.1:352-6777 GCA_034505495.1 candidate division KSB1 bacterium
GACGGTCACGGAAGGCAAATCCCCCACCCTGCGCACGGAAATCCGCAGCGAACGCTGCAATCACTGCGACAATCCGCCGTGCGTGCATTGCTGTCCCACCGGCGCCAGCCATGTGCACGACCTCGGCGGCGTGGTGCTGGTGCATCACAATCTTTGCATCGGCTGCAAAGCCTGCCTGGCCTCTTGTCCCTATGATGCCCGCTTTATTCACCCTAAAGGGTATGCGGACAAGTGCACGTTCTGCATCCATCGGGTGGAGAAGGGACTCGATCCGGCCTGCGTTTCGGTATGTCCGACGCACTGCATGTATTTCGGCGATTTGGACGATCCCAATAGTCAGGTCAGTCGCTTGTTACGCGAACGGAAGCATCACGCGCTTTTGCCGGAGGCCGGAACGCGGCCGCAAATCTTTTATCTGATCTAAGCCTGCCGAAAGCAACGAGGTGAAGCATGGAAGTCACCATTACCCGTCATAACGAGATGATCGATCCCACAGTGCATGTTTGGGGGTGGGAAATTCCGGTCTATCTTTTTCTCGGCGGCATGGTCGCCGGTATGATGATTCTCTCCGGTTACTTTTTTCTCAAAGGCCGCAGTCGCGATCTGGTTTGCGTCTGTTACCGCATTCCGCTCATCGGCCTGGTGCTGATCAGCCTCGGCATGTTGGCGTTGTTCCTGGATTTGGAGCACAAGCCCTTTGTTTGGCGGCTTTATACGACCTTTGAAATCAAATCGCCCATGTCGTGGGGCTCATGGATTCTTTTGCTGGTCTATCCGGCTTTGCTTGCCAATTTTTTCATGTACGTGCCGGATCCGATACGCGGCCGCCTGCCGTTCCTGCAGCTCTGGTCGGACAAGCTTCGATCCGTGCCGAATGCGCCGATAAAGGTTGGAAAATTCAACATAGCCGTCGGCATTTTGTTGGGTACCTATACCGGCGTGCTGCTGAGCAGCTTGGGCGCGCGGCCCTTGTGGAACAGCGCCATTTTGGGACTGCTGTTTTTAACTTCCGGCCTTTCGACCGCCGCCGCGTTTGTACACATGATTGCCAAGGATCAATGGGAACGCGAGACTCTGGCCATGGCCGATAATATGTTTCTGACCGCCGAGCTGGTCATTTTGGCGCTTTTTATCATCAACATGTTGAGCTCTTCGGAAGTGCAGATCCGCGCCGCGATGCTGCTGCTGACTGGACCTTATGCCGCAACCTTTTGGGTGTTCGTCATTCTGCTGGGCATTCTTGTGCCTTTGTTCATCCAAACGCGCGCTGTTAAGCATAAAGTGATCCACACCCCTATTGCGCCGCTTTTGGTCATGCTCGGCGGGCTCATTCTGCGCTTTATTCTCGTCGGAGCAGGTCAATTGAGTCACTATGCCCTGTACAAGTTTTGAACATTTTTTCATGAAATGGAGGCGTTTTTATGGAGTCCTTACCTTCCTTGGATGAACTAAAACCAAAGCCTTATATGAATCCCTATTTTGCCGGCATCGGGTTGGGTTTGGTTCTGTTGGCTTCGTTTGTCATTATGGGACGCGGCTTGGGTGCGTCCGGCGCTTTTTCCTCCGCTGCAGCCTGGCTGGTGCAGCAAATTGCGCCGAAGCATGCGGCTTCAAACAACTTTTATGCTGAATACCTCGGTGACGGCAGCGTTCATCCGCTCAAAGATTGGCTGGTCTTTGAGGTGATCGGCCTTTTCATCGGCGGTTTTCTTTCGGCCAAGTTGGCGCACCGTGTTAAGGGCGGAATCGAAAAAGGGCCTCGTTTCAGCAGCGGCAAACGTCTGCTTTTTGCCTTTCTCGGCGGCGGACTTATGGGAATCGGCGCCAAACTGGCGCGCGGCTGCACCAGCGGCCAAGCTCTCACCGGCGGCGCGGTCTTGAATCTGGGCAGCTGGGCGTTTATGATGTCGGTGTTTGCCGGCGGCTATGCTTTGGCCTACTTTTTAAGGAGACAATGGATATGAACGCGCCTTTTTATAAATACGGACTCTTTAACGACGAGGTCAGCCTGATCGTCGCCGTGCTGATCGGCATCGGCTTCGGATTTTTTCTCGAACGCGCAGGCTTCGGCAGCGCCCGTAAACTGGCGGCGCAGTTTTACTTTACCGATATGACCGTGCTGAAGGTGATGTTTACGGCCATCGTTACCGCTATGATCGGACTCTATTATCTTTCGGTTTTCGGCGTGGTCGATCTGTCGCTGGTCTATCTGACGCCCACCTATCTGCTGCCGCAGGTTGTCGGCGGGCTGCTGCTCGGCTTCGGCTTTGTCATCGGCGGCTATTGTCCGGGCACCTCCTGCGTCGCCGCAGCGACCGGAAAATACGACGGCTGGGTCTATCTGCTCGGCATGTTCCTCGGCATTCTGGTCTTCGGCGAGCTCTTTCCTCTGGTGGAGAAATTCTACTATATGACGCCGATGGGAACCGTCACCCTGCCGCAGGTGCTCGGTCTGCCGTACGGTTTGATCGTATTTCTGGTCAGCGTGATGGCGGTCGGCGCGTTTGCCGCAGCGGAATGGGGCGAACGCAAAATGGCGGCAAAAAAAGCGGAGGAAAAGTCATGAAGCTCTTTGCTCAACTCGGGCGAATGACCTTGAACCAAAAACTGGCGGCGCTGCTGCTGGTTCTGGGATTCCTTGCGGTGTTCTTGGGCGACCCCTATCGTCGGGCCAAGGCGGCGATCGATGCCAAGGAACTGGCTTTGATCGTCGAAAAGCAGGTAGACCATGTTACGGCAGAGGAATTGGCAGACTGGATCATTCAGGGTCGCGCCGATTATCGTCTGATCGATCTGCGCAGCGAAGCGGAATACGCGGCTTATCACATACCGACTGCTGAAAATATTCCATTAACGGAACTGCCGAATGCCGAACTGATGCGCAATGAAAAAATCGTTCTCTATTCCGAGGGCGGTATCCATTCCGCTCAGGCCTGGTTTCTGTTGAGAGCAAAAGGCTATAAGGCGGTTTATATGCTTTTCGGCGGTTTGGAAGAATGGAAGGACAAGATTCTTTTTCCGGTTATTCCTGCCGATGTTCCGCCCGCCGAAGAGAAGCGTTATGCTAAAATGGCCGAAATAAGCCGTTTCTTCGGCGGAACGCCGCAGACGAGCGGCGAAGCGATGACCCAACGGCCGAACGTCAATCTTCCTGCTCCTGCGCCCGTTGCCGCTCCAAGCGCTGCACCCAAACCTCAGGGCAAGAAAAAGAAAGAAGGCTGCTGATTTCATCGGAGATTATACAACCAAAAAGGCAAGCTCCCGATTGCTCATCTGGAAAAGCTTATGATTCATGACCTGTTGTGGATTTCTGGCGGATTCGTGCTGCTCTATTTCGGCGCCGAAGGCCTGGTGCGGGGCAGTTCTTCCTTAGCCATGCGGTTAAAAATTTCGCCATTGGTGATCGGCCTTACGGTCGTGGCCTACGGTACAAGCATGCCGGAGATGGTCGTCAGCCTCAAGGCTGCGCTGGCGGGACAAGGCGGCTTGTCCATCGGCAACGTCGTCGGCAGCAATATCTTTAACATCGCCGTCATTCTGGGGTTTTCGGCGCTGATTTCGCCGTTGAAGGTAAAGCTCCAGGTCATCCGCATCGATGCTCCGATTGCTTTGTTTGTCGCGCTGCTGTTCTGGGTCTTTTTTCATGATGGGGTCCTCGACCGGTGGGAGGGAGGTTTCTTTTTACTCACGACAGTGATGTATACCGTCGGTAATCTTTATTTTTCGCGCCGCGCGGGCAAACGCGCCGAGGCCGAATTTGCCGACACGTTCGGCGTCGCCCCCTGTCCGAGCCTTTGGATCGAGACAGCGCTCATTCTCCTGGGACTGGCTGCTCTGGTTTTCGGCGGCAATGGGCTGGTTAACGGCTCGGTCGGCCTGGCTCGACGCATCGGCGTCAGCGAAGCAGTCATCGGGTTGACGATCGTGTCCGCAGGCACCAGTCTGCCGGAACTTGCTACGTCGCTTGTGGCAGCCTTTAAGAAGGAAGCGGATATTGCCGTCGGCAACGTCATCGGCTCGAACATCTTTAACATCGTTGCGATTTTGGGCACGGCTTCGCTGGTGTCGCCCATCGTCGGCACAGATATTCGTACGCTCGATATCGGGATGATGATCGGTTTGTCGCTGCTCATTGTGCCCATGATGCGCACGCGTTTCCGCATCAGCCGGGCCGAAGGCGTCGTACTGATTGCGGCTTATGTCGGCTATCTTTTTCTGCGCATTATGCCGAAGGGTGCGATTTTTTGAACCGGTTCTAAAATAATTATCCAATTGACCCAAACATAAAAAAAGCGCCCGAAAATCGGGCGCTTTTTCTTTTTTCAAGAATTCGGTATTACGCTTTTCCGGCCGAGCCGAGAACGTTCTGGTTCTTGTGAATAATCAGCTTGATCAGCTCATCGCGCGCCGGGCCGAGGTACTTGCGCGGGTCGAATTCCGCCGGTTTTTCGGCAAAGACCTTGCGGATGATCGCCGTCATCGCCAGACGGCCGTCGGTGTCGATGTTGATCTTGCATACCGCCGAGGTTGCGGCGCGGCGCAGCTGATCCTCCGGAATGCCGATGGGGTCTTTGAGGGCGCCGCCGTAGCGGTTAATCAGTTCAACGTACTCCGGCACAACCGAAGAGGCGCCGTGCAGAACGATGGGGAAGCCGGGGATGCGCCTTTCGACTTCTTCCAGAATGTCGAAACGCAGCGGCGGCGGCACCAAGACGCCGCGTTCGTCGCGGGTGCACTGCTCCGGCTTGAACTTGTTCGCGCCGTGGCTGGTGCCGATCGAAATCGCCAGGCTGTCGACGCCGGTTTTTGTGACAAAATCCTCCACCTCTTCCGGGCGCGTATAATGTGTTTTCTCCGCCGCTACTTCGTCCTCGACGCCGGCCAGCACGCCCAATTCGCCTTCCACCGTCACGTCGAACTGGTGCGCATACTCGACCACTTTGCGGGTGACGGCGACGTTCTCATCATAAGGCAATGCCGAGCCGTCAATCATGACCGAAGAGAATCCCGCGTCGATGCACGATTTGGCGGTTTCGAACGAATCGCCGTGGTCGAGGTGCAGGGCGATGGGGATTTCCTTGAGGCCTTCGGCGGCGGCCAGCTCCTTCATCATCTCGACGGCGCCGCGCGCCATCCAGCGCAGCATGGTGGCGTTGGCGTATGCGCGGGCGCCTTTGGAAACCTGGAGGATAACCGGCGACTGACTTTTCACGCAGGCGGTGATGATGGCCTGCAGCTGTTCCATGTTGTTGAAATTGTAGGCCGGAATCGCATATTTGCCCGCCATGGCCTTGCGAAACATTTCGCGCGTATTGACCAAACCCAATTCCTTATAAGAAACCATGACATTCTCCTTATTAATCTTTGTGAATTACTGCTCTAATATATTAAAATTTAGCCAAAAACTAAACAATTTGTTCTTTGCACCGGCCAAAAGAAACCGATTTGCGCAGGCATTTTATGCTTTTCCGGCGGATCCGCAGACGTTTTGATTTTTATGAATAATCAGCTTGATCAGCTCGTCGCGCGCCGGGCCGAGGTACTTGCGCGGGTCGAATTCCGCCGGTTTTTCGGCAAAGACCTTGCGGATGATTGCCGTCATCGCCAGCCGGCCATCGGCGTCGATGTTGATTTTGCATACCGCCGAAGTAGCAGCGCGGCGCAACTGATCCTCAGGAATGCCGATCGGGTCTTTGAGGGCACCGCCGTAACGGTTGATCAGTTCAACGTACTCGGGAACCACCGAGGAAGCGCCGTGCAGAACGATGGGGAAGCCGGGAAAGCCCTCTTCGATTTCTTCCAAAAAGTCGAAGCGCAGAGCCGGCGGCACCAAAAAGCCGCGTTCGTCGCGGGTGCACTGCTCCGGCCTGAACTTGATGAAGCAGTATCTTGTGTCGAGGGGGATCGCCAGGCTGTCGACGCCGGTTTTGGCGACAAAGTCTTCGATATCTTCGAGTCCAGGGTAGTAAGACTTTCTCGCAGCGACTTCATCTTCGACGCCGGCCAGGACGCGCAATTCGCCTTCCACCGTCACGTCGAACTGATGCGCATACTCGACCACTTTGCGGGTGACGGCGACGTTCTCGTCATAAGGCAATGCCGAGCCGTCGATCATGACCGAGGAGAATCCCGCGTCGATGCACGATTTGGCGGTTTCGAACGAATCGCCGTGGTCGAGGTGCAGGGCGATGGGGATTTCCTTGAGGCCTTCGGCGGCGGCCAGCTCCTTCATCATTTCGACGGCGCCGCGCGCCATCCAGCGCAGCATGGTGGCGTTGGCGTATGCGCAGGCGCCTTTGGAAACCTGGAGGATGACCGGCGACTGGCTTTTCACGCAGGCGGTAATGATGGCCTGCAGCTGTTCCATGTTGTTGAAATTGTAGGCCGGAATCGCGTATTTGCCTGCAATCGCCTTTGTTAACATC
>JAPDQV010000074.1 GCA_034505495.1 candidate division KSB1 bacterium
TTCTACCTGGCAAAAAGACACACTGACTAACAAAGACAAACCGTTACAGCAATTGCGCAGCTGGAAATTGGAAGACTTCTATAAGAGTGCCTTTGAGCAACCCAAGATTGACTTCGCGTTGCTTCCTCCAGCCTCCTGGTTCATCCAGTTCACCTTCACCCCCGCCAAACCTTACATCTCAAAAGAAAACAACCCGTTTTATATCATAGACAACCCCATAGTGCGGGATAAGGTCTTTCAACTGCCGATGATACGCCCGACCGGTTGGAAAGGCAACCTGTACGCGGCGCTCTGGCAATTGGGGCATGACAAACAGGATGATGAGCAGATGCGGCGACTTTTTGGCGAAACGCGCGGCGAAGAAGGCGGGCAGGCCGGGCGATTGTACTTCTATCCTACCTTCTTCACCGAAACCGGCCTGGAAATCGTCAATCCGCACGACCGCAAACGCCGCGTTGGCAAAAATCCCATTCTGTTCGAATGCGTCCCCGCCGGCGCACAGGGCACCTTCTCCCTGCTCTACGTCCCCTTCGACCTGATTGGCCAGCCCGAAAGCGAAATCCGCAAGCAGGCCCTTGCAGATTTGCAACTTGTGGCCAAAGGCATCAAAGAGATGATGCTCACCTACGGCTTCTCCGCCAAGCGCACGAGCGGGTATGGGGTGGCGCAGGATGAGATTCAGGGCCGGGTACAAACACGCGTTGACAATAAAGCCCTGACACGCCTAAGCCAATTGGTACAGGAGGTGTCTAATGTCTCGTGCTAAAGCGGAACCGGCAAAGATCTTGTTAAAGCCGGTTGTAAAGGCGCTGGAACAGGGTCTGACTGATGACTTGGTAGCCGTAGCTCTTTTCGGGTCACGGGCACGCGGTGACGCCGAACCGGAAAGCGATTGGGACCTCTTAATTATTGCCCACAACCTTCCTAAAAGGATGCTCCCGCGTCATTTTTATCTCAAATCCATGCTTCCCAGAGAATGGTGCGCTCGTATCTCGCTTCTGGCAAAAACTCCTCAAGAGTTCGAAGCCCAACTTCCTTCGCTTTATTTGGATATTGCGCTGGATGCCCTTGTGCTTTTTGATCCGCAAGGCTATCTCCATGAAAAATTTCGCAAACTTTGCTCATGGATAGATAAAATGGGTTTACGACGTGAACGATTGAACGGCGATTGGGTTTGGCGCTGGCAACAAAACCGCCCCGTTGAATGGGCGCCAAGCTGGGAGAATATAAGATGAAACCTACACCTGAAGCACGTTATCGCCTGCGCCTGGCGCAAGGATTTCTACAAGAGGCTCGACAGGATATGGCGCTGGGACGCTGGCGTGCCGCCGTGGATAACAGTCAATTGAGCGTAGAGAATGGCGCAAAAGCGGTACTTTCTCTCATCGGGCCGGTGGGACGCACGCATAACCCGGCCGTTCAGCTGCAGCAGGTGCTTCAGGAGGGACGTTTCTCGCCCCAAGAAGCTCCGTTAGTCGAAGCCCTCACCAGATGCGCTGAAATGTTGGGCCCTGACATTCATATCCAGACCGATTATGGAGACGAGGCCGGAGGTTGCACTCCGTGGGAACTCTTTTGTGAAGATGACGCCCGTCAGGCACTGCAAATGGCTGAAGAAGCCTATTCTCTGGCCGAACGCCTTGTTCGCGGAGATGAGATATAAGTAATAATAAGTTGGAAATACTTGCTGAAAAATTGGCAAGCCATGCTTCTTGCGGAAGCAATTGGATGGCTGCTCGACTACAGCAAATATTCCGAAGAGCATTTGAAAACTCAGGCGCCACATAGTAGCTCTAAGGCGTTGGCGCAGATGGAACCGGCAAAGATGAGCAAACCACAACAACAGGAATATGAAAAAGCCAAAAAGTGGTGGGAGCGTGAAGGTAAGGCCATGAACGAACGGCCGGCCACGCTCATCGAGCCGACGCCTGAGCCTACCGAACAACGGCTTCAGCGCGAGTTTGGCTCTTTTACAGAGTTGTTGGAAAAGGTCATAAAAGTCGGGAAGGCATTGGTAACGGCAGGAGATGAAGAATGAGCCGAATCAATGGCATGGAAAAAAAAGCCCGTGCGCGACGAGCCCTTCTGAAATCTGAATTGGAGCGCTGCCTCAAGCTCCTTCGAAAGCACTACGCCCCCCAGCGTATTCTACTCTTTGGCTCCCTTGCCGATGAGCAAGTCGATGAATGGTCGGATATTGACTTGGTTATCATCAAACAGACCAAGCAAAAATTTCTTGACCGAACGCGTGAGGTGATACAGCTCCTGCAGCCAAAGGTTGGGATGGACATTCTCGTTTACACTCCTGAAGAGTTTGCCCAACTTACGCAGGAGCGCTCGTTCGCACGGGATGAAATCCTTGCCAAAGGAAAGGTGATCTATGAAGGAAAGTGATCGTTGGCTATTCTTTGCGCGGCAGGATTTACGCATGGCGGAACTGGCTTTAAATGAAAAGCTATATAACCAGAGCTGCTTCCATGCCCAACAGTACGTGGAGAAAACGATTAAAGCCTGGCTGGTGCATCAAGTCAAAACGCCGCCCCGCAACCATAGCTTGACCGACCTGATCAACCTGCTCGATCCGAACCCGCTTGCTGATATGGCATTCGAAATTCAACTGCTTGACCGCGTTTATATCCCTACCCGTTACCCGGATGCCCTGCCCGGTTCTCTGCCCGAAGGTCTGCCTGACCGCCGCGACGCTGAACAGGCGTTCGAGCCGGCTCGCCAAGCGCTCGTAAGAATCGAACAATCCATCAATGAAGGATGAGGGAGAAAAAATGTCCCTGGATGACCTGAGACGACAACGCGATGCCCTGCTCCTGGCCGAAGCGATTGGCTGGCTGCATGACTATCGCAAATGTTCCGAAGAGCATTTGCAAACCCAGGCTCCACACAGTAGAGCTCAAGCGTTGCAACGAAAAGAACTGGCAACAAGACAACCAACCTTGCTGGGTGTCAATTTTGCACTTCTCGAAATCTCGCGAAACGTTGCCAATTTGCTTGACGATACAACCTGGAACCAAGATGTTTTAGGACAGTTGATCTCTCGCTGTCACAACACAGCACATTTCGATAAGCAAGAGCCTGTTGATGGCGAGCAAGCCTATCCTGGTGTGCAAATCAGTTCACCTTTTGGCTTCGAGCAAGCCGTTGCAACCAATCTGACACAGAATTTATGGAATTTACCCTGGGCAAATCTGGCAACGATTGCCACCGATCGGGAAAATTTACGGAAAAGCATCAGCAAGCTATTTGCTCAGACTGTTGCTGATAGCCGCCGTCCCATCAATGAAGTGGACTTGTGGAGTTGGGGAATGCTGGTCGGCGCGCTATATAAATCTGCGCTTGCCGGTGCCTTGCTGACAGCAACACCCCTTCAAGTATCCAACGTTCGCTGGCGATTGCTCGCTGTGCGTTTCGATGGGCTGAAGTACCTGCTCAATGCTATTCGCATTCCCGATTTGCTCGCCAGGCAAGAGTTACTGACCGATGGGCTGAACAGAGTGCAAACGCTCCTGGAAGTGACCTATCCTCTGGGCAGCGAAGTGTATCGGGATGAGAACGGGAGCGTCTATGTCGTGCCGGATGTGCCCGATTTACTGGATTATACCGACAGCAGTGGTATAACACTTCGAAGTCTCATCTTGCAGGAATTCTCGCAAGGCACGGTAAAGAACGAACCCAAGCTCAAACTTGGCGGGGAAATCGCGCCCCACATCGAACTGGAAACAACTCCCTGGTGGGGACAGGATCCGGGATGGCCCAACTCCTCCAACGATGAACTGCCCAACATCGGCGCTTTCCTGGCTCAACGCTATGTTTTGACTTCTGACCCCAAGGCCGTCCGGTCACATTGGAATGAGCCGGTTGCTGACATTTGTACCGTTTGCGGCTTACGCCCGCAGGGACCCGGTCAGAAAGCTCTCCAGCGTCATGTATGCGATATTTGCGAAGAACGCCGCGCTGACCGCTCTCAGCGATGGGCGACGTCCCAAGCCGACACAACCATTTGGAACGATGAAGTCGCCGATGTCAACGGTCGCCTGGCGCTCATTGCCGGACAGTTCGATTTACGTCAGTGGCTGAATGGAAGCCTGCTTGAAACGCTTTTCGTTGTTGCTCCGAATGATCCAAAGAATACCAACGGCGCTCCAATTACGACAAAAACCCCTTCGTTCAGCCGTTTACGGCGCATTTTGGAAACAACACACGCTTTCTGGAAGGAAGTTCAGGCTGAGATTTTACCAACATTGAGCGATGACCGCCGCCGCTTGAAAATTTACCTGACCAAAGACCCACAATTAGGTGCATTTCACGCTTACGACCTGGTAGCAGGTTCAACCATGCTCAGTCTCGTGTGGGTACCGCCAGAAGGGGGCCAGGAAGGGTATTTGGTCAGCATAGATAACCCCGGTTACATCGCACGTCAGTTAGGCGCTCACTCGGACATTTACAATCATCCGGCGACTGCTGCTATCTTTGTGGAAGACTACTTGAAAACGCAATTCATTAACCAAAACCAATCCAATCAGCCCATCTTGTACAATGCAGATGTGCAAGCAGGACAGGTCAAGAAAAATTTGCTCGATGGTATTTCTGTCCGAGAAATTGGCTATCAGTCCAATCAATATGCCACGGCCATCCCCATCCTTGCCGAGCCGCGTTCTTTCCTGATGCTCGTTCCAGCGGATAAGTCGCTTGCTATCCTGCGGCACATCCGGGCCAAGTACGAGCGCGAGCTGGGCAAAGTCCGCAACCGCCTGTCGCTCTACCTGGGCGTGGTGTACTTTGGACGCCGCACGCCGCTCTTTGCCGCTCTCGACGCCGCCCGCGCCATGCTGGACAGCAGTCAGTCGGCTGTGAACAGTGAACAGTGGAAATTGAAGAGCAATCCGCAGCTTTTCGCCGATGGTCAAACCCTGATGCTCGCATTCGAGAACGGCATCACCTGGCAGGTTCCGGTCATGATGGGCGATGGGGAGACGGAAGACTGGTGGTATCCGTATTTCGCGCTGGACAGCCCGCCCAACCCGCCCCGCCCCCGCCAGTTCACCCATGATGGCAAGACGTGGGTGCATGTCAGGGATTTGCAGCCAGGCGACCTCGTTTCCATCACCCCCTCGCATTTCGACTTCCTCTGGCTGGATACCGCCGCGCGGCGCTTCGAGACCGCTTACGACGAGCAAGGCCGCCGCCCGGCGCGCCCCACCCGCCCCTTTTACCTGGAGGACCTGGCACGGCTGGAGAGCGTTTGGGAAACTTTTTCCCAATGCTTGACCCTCACCCAAATCCATCAAGTCCTGGTAATCATCGAAACCGCCCGCGAACGCTGGTTCGAAGCGGATAAAAACGGAGAATCGGCCAATGATGAAACTTTCAAGCGCTTCGTAGCCGATACCCTTGCCAACGCCGAATGGCCCAAGGGTAAAGCATGGGAAACGCTCTCTATATCGGAACGGACGAACTTGATTGCGGCCGCCGCCCGCGGCGATTTGGCCGACCTGGCCGAACTGCATCTGGAAATTCTCAAAGAAAAAATTGAAAAGGAGTAAAGCGATGACCTCAGAGCGTTATGCCTTTCAACGATATCTTTTAATGACCCTCGACCCGGTTCATCCGGGCGCGGGCGGCTACCGCTTAGGACGGGTGGATTTGAGCATCGCCCGCGAACCCGGCACACGCCTGCCGAAAATCCCCGGCTCCAGCCTGCACGGGGCGGCCCGCGCCTACGCCGCCTACCTCTATGGCACGCCTGAGGCCGCCGGCCAGAGCCAGGAGAAGATAGACAACCCGGCGCAAAACCCCATCTGCTACACCTTTGGCTATCTCAAAGGCAAAGCCATGTCCTCCGGCGTCGTCAACCTCTTCGATGCCCGCATTCTGCTCTTTCCCGTCCACTCCATGCGCGGGCCGGTCTGGGTCAGCACCATGGGGCGCCTGCGCGAAGCAGGGTTCCAGAACGTGCCGGACGGCGAACCCGCCGAAGGCGCCTGCCGGACGACCTTCGCGCATTCCGGCAAACTCAACCTGGGCTGGTTGATGCTGAACGCAGAGCAGCAGCAGGTAAGTATCACTGCGCCCCAAGATTGGCAAAAGGAACAGTGGCAGGCCGTCCAGAATCATATTGTCCTCGTCCCCGAATCCCTCTTCTCGCCCATCGTCAACAGCAACCTGGAAGTGCGCACCTCGGTCAGCATTAACCCGCAAACCGGCGCCGCCGCCGAGGGGGAGCTCTACACCTACGAAGCCATCCCGCGCGCCACCTTCCTCACCGCCGAAGTCGTCCTGGACGATTTCAGCCATGATAAACAGGACAAGCGGCCTCAATTCCCAATTCAGAAAACCGCTCAAAACAGTGACCTTCCTGGCGGAGCGTGGCAGGGGCCGCTGGACGTGGTGCGCGCCGGCCTGAAGATGATGGAATACCTGGGCGTGGGCGGCATGGGCACGCGCGGCTTCGGGCGCATCCAGATTGTCGGTAAGCCGGCTGCGAAAAAACAAGACGATATCTTCAAGAGCCTGAATTGCAAGGAGGGGCAGGATGAACCCGCAAAATAACCTCGACTATCTGGCCGCCCAGCACGCTCAGAAGATTGTCCAAGCGCTGCAATCGGACCCCAAAAAGGCCGAAAACAGCCTGACTAAAACCCTGGGCGTCTTGCAGGAGAACGGCGTCTATGCCTGCTTCCTCTACCTG
>JAPDQV010000075.1 GCA_034505495.1 candidate division KSB1 bacterium
GGCTGCCGGGTACAAAGCAGGTTCGCATGCTGCCGCTGTGATTGCATGCAGCGTTTATAACCTGGCCGTTGTCCAGTTTAACAGTGGCCAAAAAACGCTGCGGCCTGGCTAAGAGCGTTCCTTTGACAAGCGGTGGATTCTTCATTTCTCAGTTCCGTTGAATGTACAGATCTCTTCCAAGGTTCTCCGTTTCTTTTCTCTTTGTTCGGTATGAAGCGGATAGCCGACCGCCAGCATGGCGACGGGCCGCCACGATCGCGGCGTTTTGAGAGCCTTTTTGATTCCGGCTGCGCTGAACCAGCCTATCCAGCAGGTCCCCAAACCGAGCTCCTGCGCCTGCAGGACGAAATGCTCGCCGCTAATGCCGATATCGATGAGATAGTAAGGAATGCCGGTTGCCAATCGTCCCAAGCGATTTGCGATTAAATCGAGCCGTGCAAAGATGATGACCAAAACCGGCGCTTTCGCCGCCCATCGGGTAGCCGCAAAAATGCCGCTAAATGCGTGTTTGGCCGTTTCATTCTTGATCTCCGGATCGTCCAAAATAACGTACCGCCACGGTTGTGCATTCTCGGCCGAGGGCGCCAGTCGTGCAGCCTCGATGCACTGCAACAGTAGATCGCGGTCCACTTTTTTGTCCGCAAAGGTGCGCACGCTGGAGCGCGATTTAATTAGATCTATTATCTTCATGAGAAGGATTTACCGTTTTCCCGATCTCTTTACTGCAATGTTCAAGATCATGGATTAATCAATTCTGAAACGGTCGCAAAGCGATAGCCGCGCTGCGTCATGCTGTCGATCAGCGCCTCCAGGATCGTGTATACCGGCTTGCTGCGGCGCTGTGAATCGAGGTGCATCAGAATGATGCCGCCGTTGGCGCCGTTTCCGTCGGATTGGCCGAAACCGAGCAGTTTTTCTAAAATCTGCCCCGGGCTGCGAAACGCAGACGCAGTCGAATCGCTCACCCAATCCATTGTATCCAGGGTTTCGCCTTTGCCGACGGTCCAGCCGATCTGCAGATAGCCGGCCTCTGCCGCCCAACGGCGAATCTCTTCGTTATGTTCCCCATACGGCGCCCGCCATAACGGCGCCATTCGTCGACCGGTGACTTGCTGAAAAAGGTCTGCCGTCCGTTTGAGTTCCTGCTGCAGTTTTTCGCGTGTGATGCCCGGTCGTGTTTGATGTACGCCGTTTTCGGCAAACGTGGTCAAGTGCGGATGACTCCATGTATGATTGCCGATTTCGTGCCCATCCTCAGCCATTCGGCGCACCAACTGCGGATAGCGCTTGATAAAACCGCCGGTCAGAAAGATCGTGCATTTAATCCGCTTTTCCCGCAGAATGTCAAGGATCGGTTCCGCGGCTGCGGCGCCGGAACCGCCGTCGAAGGTCAACGCAAGTTGCCGGCGGTCAAGGCGGCCGCGGTTAACGTCCCGCGCCAAAAACGCGGGCACCGGTTTGCCGTATGCGGCCGTCAGACGCTGGAGAAGCGTCGAGCGGCCGTCCAAAGTGACGGCGTAAAGGCTAATCTCGTTTTCACCGTACTGCAAAGGCACAGCCTCAAAGACAAAAAAACCGGACTTTGGTGTTCCGGCGGCTGCCAGCCGATCGTTCACCTTTACAGCGATAATAAGGCTGTCCGCCGCTTCGCCGGCAATCCGTAAGCTGTTTTCTGTGACCTCGGCCTTTATCGATTTGTCGAACGCATCACTCGGCTGTCCGGTTCCTGCGGCTTCATGCGTCGGCGTAGGCGGTTGGTAAAGCCGAAACAGAACGACAAGAGAAACCGCAGCCACGCAAACCATAAAAAAAATCGTAAAGCCTATTCTGCCGCTCGACCGCAGCAGTTTCCGGACTGAGGCTTTTACGTCAAAAGTTTTTGGGAAAATGGCTTGGACAAGGTCATGAGCGACAGCCTGTCTCCGACATTTCGGCGAACAAAACGTTCGCCCCAAAAATAATGTTTCGCACTCGCGACAGACAGGGTTGCCGCAGCGATAACAACGCTTGCGAGCTCGAACCTGCGGATGATGAACGCAAAACTGAACGGCGCGCTCCGTTCCCCGCTTACTACCCGACTTGTTCAGCGGCTTTCCTCTCCTTCTTTTGCTTTTTTTTCCTCGAAAAAGTTAGTAAAATAGGCTAGAAAAGCAAGATTTTTGTGGTCAAAAACGCATCCGCCGTATCGGCTTAAAGCTTCGCCGCTTTTGTTTTTCCTCCGTAACTTTTTCATCAACCGATCCAATGGAGGAATATGGTCGATTATCACATTCACTGCCGCCTTTCCCGACATGGCGAGGGCGAGCTGTTCGAATATGTCGAAGCAGCGATTCGTAAACAATTAACCGAAATCGGTTTTGCCGAACATATTCCTATTCCCGAGTTGGATGATCCGACCGGCCGCATGCCTATCGAGGATTGGGCGGAATACGTAGGCAGCCTTTTTTCTGCTAAAGAGCGATATTCCGAGATTACGATTCGTTTCGGCATCGAAGCGGATTATTTGCCCTCCCATCAGCCGTATATTGCCGCTTTTGTTCGCGCTTATCCTTTTGACTACGTCATCGGCTCGGTTCACTTTGTCTCGGACTGGGATTTTTCCAATATGGATTTTCGCAGCCGATTGGAAGAGTTTGGGGCAAAAGAGCTCTATCGCAGGTACTATCTTTTACTCGCCGAAGCGGCCTCCAGCGGCCTTTATGACGTCATCGGCCACTTTGATTTGCCCAAGCGGCTTGCGCCGGAAATGCCTGCGGAAATGGCCGCTCTCCGTGACGCAGCGCTGCAGGCCGTCAAGCGTTGCGGCCTGGCGCTGGATGTTAATACCTCGGGTCTGCGCAAGGCCGATGATATTTACCCGGCGCCGGAAATCCTGGCGCAGGCGTTCGCAATGGATATCCCTATTACCATCGGCTCTGATGCGCATCGACCTGAGGAGGTTGCCGCCGATTTTGCCGTGACCGTCGAGCGGCTGAAAAGAATCGGTTATCGGTCATGTCTCGGCTTTGAAAGACGAAAACCCTATCGAATTCCTCTATGATGAAAGACAATATTGCACCGATTCGTCGACGAAAAACGCTTGAATCGATTGAGCAGCGGTTGTTATCGCCTTTTGCGGCCCTGAGCAGCCGCGCCGCCCAAACACGGCTGTTCGAAGAGGCCGAGCATCCCTACCGCACGGCCTTCCAGCGCGATCGCGACCGCATCATTCATTCGCGCGCCTTTCGGCGCCTGAAGCATAAGCGACAGGTCTTTTTGGTCAGTTACGGCGATCATTACCGCACGCGGCTGACGCACACCATCGAAGTGGCTCAGATGTCGCGCACCATTGCGCGCTCCCTGGGACTCAACGAAGACCTTGTCGAGGCCGTCGCCTTGGCGCACGATACCGGCCATACCCCTTTCGGCCACATCGGCGAGGTGGTTCTGCACCGCATTATGAAAGGGGAGGACACTCTCGACGATTCGGCGCGCTTCGGCGATGGAGGGGGTTTCAAGCACAATTATCAAAGCGTGCGCATCGTCGACTGGAACGAAAAACGCTATTCATTCGACGGCCTCAATCTGACGGCTCCCGTGCGCGAGGGGATCCTTAAACACACTCGCCTGCGGCGCGGCGAGGTCGACATCCCGGGCTTCCGTTATGAAGGACTCTACTATGAATTGGACAACGCGACGACGATCGAGGGACAGATCGTTGCCGTGTGCGACGAAATTGCGCAGCGCACCCATGATCTCGAAGACGGCCTCCGCGCCGGTTATGTCACCTTGGAGCAGGTTCGCTCCCTGCCGATGATCCGATATGTAGAGGCCAAGAGCCGTCTTTCTTTTTCCGATAAAGTCGATCGCTTTCTTTACCGCAACAAGCTGATCCGAAAACTGGTCGACGTCTTGATCTCGGACGTCATCCGACAGACAGCGGTCAACATGCGCATTTTTTATGAACAAACCGGCCGTACCTCGTTTTTTGATCGTCGGATCGCCTGGTTCAGTCCAACGGTCGATCCGCTCCAGGAGGCGCTCGACCGCTTTATCATGCGCGAAATCATTCGTGTCGCCTCGGCTGAGCGCGGCGACGAACAGGCTGCTTTTATCATCCGCGAACTGTTTCGCCTTTATTATCTTTACCCCAATCTTTTGCCCGAGTATCGCCTGGCAAGAGTTCTGTCGGATCGAGACCTCCAGGCGATCTATTCGGACAAAACGAGCGCAACGGAGGTTAGAGACCGGCTGCAGCGCGATCCGCTTTTTGCCCGCGCCGTGTGCGACCACATCGCCGGCATGACCGATGACTATGCCGAAAACACCTTTAAGCGACTGCAGCGAATGAATCAAGAGGAACTTGCCCGATGGACGAATCGACAAAGCGCCGGCCTGTAAACGAACCGATCCTCTGTATCGAACATGTGCGGTTCCGCTATACCGGCATCGCCGCCTCACCGGGAGATGTCCTCGATGACGTTTCCTTTGAACTGTATGAGAATGAATGCGTTGCCATTGTCGGGCCCAGCGGCTCCGGTAAAAGCACCCTTGTTCAGCATTTTACCGGCCTGCTGAAACCCGATCACGGCCGAGTGCTTTATAGAGGGAAAAATATATGGGGACGCAGTTTTGATCGCGTTGCCCTGCGCCGACGCGTCGGGCTGGTTTTCCAGTTTCCCGAACTGCAGCTTTTCGAAGAAACGGTGGAAAAAGACGTCGGATTTGCACCGAAAAACTTTGGACTGATGCCGAATGAGGTCGAACAGCGTGTTCTCGAAGCTCTGTCGGCCATGGACCTCGACGCCGAGCAGTTTCGTTCACGCTCGCCGTTCCAGCTCAGCGAAGGCGAAAAGAGGCGCGTCGCCATTGCGGGTGTGCTGGCGATGCAGCCGGAAATGACCGTCTTTGACGAGCCGACGGCCGGACTCGACCCCGAGGGCGTCCGCGGCTTTATTCGCCTGGTCAAACGTTTGCAAAACCAGGGCAAGACCATCGTCGTCATTACCCATAACATGGATTTTGTTGCCGAAACGGCGGATCGGGTGATTGTGTTGTTCAAAGGCAAAATCTTGTTCGACGGAACGCCCCGCTCTCTTTTTGTCGAACAAACTATTTTGCAGAAAGCCGATCTTGAATTGCCCTCCCTGCGGCAGGTGCTTGCGGAATTTAAAAACCTCCCCAAAGAAATCCTCGATGTTTTGACAATGCAGGAATTGGAAACAAAACTGGCTCTCTTGTCCTCTCACGCAGCTTGAAGCTTGTCAAGCAGAGGGGATTTTTGTATATTGAATTGTGACTTGAGGTCCGGCACGAGTTGGATTGCTGCCGGAAGAGATTATCGTCGCAGTCGCAGCAGTTCAAATCGATGTCATCTCGAAAGGAGATTTGCAGTTCAATGGACCAGCCTTTCGCAGAATTATTCCTAAACGAAGAGTCCGATTTCAACTTGTTGCAGTCGGATAACGGCAGTAATCTCACGGCATTCGAATTGGAATACCCAAAACTCAGCCGCAATCCCGATATACAGCGTATTTATCAATTGATCAAGAACACCGCTCCCAGCAATGCTTCGGTGCTCATCTACGGCGAGACAGGAACCGGCAAAGAACTGATTGCCCGTACCATTCAGGCGCTCAGCTTACGCAAAAACAAACCCTTTGTCGCCGTCAATTGTGCGGCTTTGAATGAAAACTTGCTCGAAAGCGAACTGTTCGGCCATGAAAAAGGCGCTTTCACCGGCGCCGTCCACCGGCATACTGGCCGCTTCGAGCAGGCCGACGGCGGCACGCTTTTCCTCGATGAGATCGCCGACATGCATCCTTCCACCCAGGCCAAAATTCTGCGCGTGCTTCAGGAGCAGACCTTTACCCGTCTCGGCGGCTCGCGGGACATCAAGGTGGATGTCCGGATCATTGCCGCCACCAACAAGGACCTGTGGGCCGAGATGGAAAAAGGCAATTTCCGTTCGGATCTGTTCTATCGACTGAATGTCGTTACCATCCATTTGCCGCCGTTGCGCGAGCGCAAGGAGGACATCCCTCTGTTGGCCGACTATTTCCGCATAAAGTTCTCCAAAGAGGTCAAGAAACAGATCGGTCCTTTTAGCGACGACGCGTTAAAAATGCTCAAAGAGCATCCCTGGCCCGGAAACATTCGCGAACTCCGCAACTTGGTCGAGCGTGCCGTTTTAGTGGTGCGGGAAGGACAACCGGTGACTGCGGCAGCTCTGTCGATGACCGGCAGAGACTACTTTGCCGCCGGCGGCCGCGAACGCCGCATGCAGCAACGGGAGGGCATCGGCTTTTCAACGCTCAACCTCAAGGAGCTGGAACGCGAAGCCATTCTCACGGCTCTTAAACGGACCAAATGGGTACAAAGAGAAGCCGCCCGACTGCTCGGTATCTCGCCGCGTGCCCTCAACTACAAAATCTCGCAACATGATATTCGTCACGACGGATGGAGAAAAAATTCGTGAACAACGCTTCTCTGCGGACCACTTTGTTCCTTATCGCCTGTCTGGCCTTACC
>JAPDQV010000076.1:0-3508 GCA_034505495.1 candidate division KSB1 bacterium
GCTCATAATCCCGCTTTCGCGGGATCGTTGGTTCAAATCCAACCCCCGCTACCAGTTTGAAGGGCCGGAACACACGTTCCGGCCTTTTTTATGCGGTTAGCATGGCCGCTTACATTGACGGTCATTACGCTGGCGATCTTGCGATCCGGAGCACCGGTACCCGCATCGCCGGCATCCGGAGCGCCTACACCAAGTGCGCCGGCATCTTTGACGGCACAAGTAAGCATTTGCAAATTTGCCGGCAGGAAGCCGGCGCTAAGGATACCAGCATGCGTATTCGCTATTCCGGCTCAAATCCGTGGCTGGAGAATTTCAAGGTCCGGCAATTTTCGGTCACTGTCCGCACAACGTGCTCAGGAGCCCCACCGGGAATTTCGGCGTCGATTTCCAAGGTAACTTTCACCTTGGCGCCGATGATCCCCGATAAATGAGCAATCACTTCCTCCGCGATCCGGCTTGCGTCGCGGCCCGCGCGATCCGCGTCCAGCATGACGGTTCCATGAAATCGCTTGGGCTGTGCAGGTCGCGGAGCCGTTGGCGATTGATAAGAGGCAGACGGCAATGGACCCGTGCCGATGGCGCCCGCCTCGACAGAAGGCAACTCCCCGCTGTCGACAGTGGGCGCTTTGGATTCCGCGCCCATTTGCTTGAGCGCCACTTCCGGTTTCACGAGCAATCCAATGGGATGATCGGCGTCAATCTGGATTTGCCGCCCCGCTTGCAGGCCGCGATAGCGTCCTTCGGTTGCATCAAAACTCTCGGCATAGGCAAAGGAATCTTGCGACCATGTAAGAAGCCCAAGCCCGCTGCGGATGGCTTCCACCAGCACGCTCGTGTCCTTCAGTCGCGGAAGATACAGGTAACGGGCGAAGTCCTCGGTGAGCTGTCGGATCGAGACATGGTCGCCGCGCCAGAGCGGCACCTGGTCTAGCTCCAAGCGTAAGCGGCTAGCGGCCAGAGCGGAAACCAGCAGTTCGTCGTTGCGCAATTTCTTGCTGGCCCGCACGGCCAAGGCATCCTGGCCGGTCAAACGGAAGGCCTGCCACTCGATATTGGCCTGCGGATTGGCCTGAGTCGGGACAATCAGCCATTGGTACGTCTCCGGCAACCGCGCTGCAACGGCACTTTGAGCACTCTCCTTCCGGGATACCGCCTGCTTGGTCTGGTGCGGGTCCAGGTTGAGGGTTTCAGCCTCGTCCACGATAGACATCCATGCCAGATACTGGCGGACGTCTTCGTCGAGGTCCTGAAGACGGGTCTTGTCGGCGGCAAGGAAAACGAGCGTGTTGCGGTAAATGCGCGGGGCCGTTCCCCGGTTTAGAAGGAACTCTTTCGCGGCGGCAATGGCCGGACTGGTGGTGTCCTTGGTGTGGGCATATTCGATGCCGAATACGACCAGGCGGGCATCCTTATCGTCCGGCACGTCGGCTGACGAGCGGGGCAGTGGATGTACGCGACCGAAATCGCCTTTATTCTGAAGATCGTTCCGCAACCAGCGGCCGATCTCGGCTGCGACGGCATCGGGATCGTTCTTGAGTTGCTCGGCGCGGTCCTCCGCGAGTTTGGTGACGGTCGGCTGGGTTGAATACCAGTAGCGGACGGCATCTTGGTACAAGTATGTTCCCTCGGCGCTAAGGCGGCGAAGAGCATCCCCAAAGATGGCCGTTGATTCTCCGGGCATTACGCAGCCGAGTTTGATGCGCCGGTCGTCGATCCCCTTTGTAGCGGCCTTCGTTGTCGGCGCAGATCCCATATAGATCGTCCGTGCCACGCGGCGGCAGGCCGAATACTTGCCCAGGTTTGCATTATGGCGATCCAAAAGGAACGGGAGCGAATTTGGACCGTCGACGTCTTTTTCGATCACCGGCACCCAATTATCCGACAAATATCGCGTCAATTCGAACTGCACGCGGGGATCATCAATCGGAATGCTCGACGGCAGGATAAGCGGCGAGCGATCCCCCTTTTCCCACAAGCTATGAATTACCGACGCCATCAAGCGCAAAACGCCGCGCGTGCGCTGAAATTTCACCAAAGATGACCAGTCCTGATAGAGCCTGTCAAACACCTCAGGATGGATGGGATAGGCGGCTTTCAGCCGTTTTTCGTAATCGCCTTCGCGGCACTCCGGTGGAAACTCCTGATGTTGCGTACGGTACAGGTCCGCGAAAGCTTTTGCCGTCACATCGCGAGCAACAAATTGGTCAGGGCTGATCATCGGCTCGAACAACCGACGCCGGACGATTTCAAAGCTTTCTTCCGCGCTGGCCGGCCGCCAAGACGATTCCACGCGCCCCACGGCCTGTCGAAGCGCATCGAGCGCGACCTGCCCTCGGGTGCCGCCAACTTCGATTTCCTCCGCTTCAGCGTGCGGCGAGCCCGGTTTGACGGAGGCGGGAAGGCTGACCACCAACAACGCGCGATCCGCGTTTTTGGCCGATTCCGTCAGCGCCTGGGCAAAGGTGACATGCGTCTCGAAACTGCCGCCGGGCAAGTCGCCGTGATCCGGGAGTTGCCGCGCATAAGCCACCCATTCATCAATCAAAATCAGGCAAGGCGCGTACTCGTTGAACAAAAGCCGCAATGTATCGCCCGGGCTGGTTGCCTTCTGGTCATCCTCAGCAACTTTTTGAAAAGCCTTTTTCGCCTCCTTCAGGCCGCCCCGCGCGAATCCCAACTGCCACGCGATTTCACCCCACAAGGTGCGAACGAGCGTGCCATCCGGTTTCCTGGCCGGGCTTCCGGGCGAGATCTTATTCCCGACCAATACAACGCGATTCACGCGCGGCAATTGATTGACGCCCTCTCGTTCCATAATGGCATCCACCCCGAGCAATTCGCTGTGTGAGGTGCCGGAGAACAGGTGATACAGCGCGAGCATCGAGTGCGTCTTGCCCCCGCCGAAATTCGTCTGGAGTTGAACCACAGGGTCCCCGCCTTTGCCCGAAAGCCGGCGGATCGCCCCTGACAACAAATCTTTCAGGCTTTCTGTCAAGTATGTCCGGCGAAAGAACTCGATCGGGTTGCGATACTCATCGCCCCCCTCGCCTATAAACACCTGCCATAGGTCTGCCGCGAACTCGGCCTGCTGGTATGCGCCACTCGCCACATCCCGATGCGGGTGAACCACCTCACGCCACGGCTTCAGCCCGGCCAGCGATTGGTTCTCGATGAGCGTCCCTGCGGCCCGGCGCTTTTCCGCCCGGGCCTGTTCATCAAACCGCACGCGGAGCAGTTCCCATTTCATCCGCTCAATCTCGTCCGCCTGGGGGGCTGATACGGCGGTCAGGAGCCGGGCCGCGCTGTCCAGGGCGCGGTAGGCGTCGTCTGTACTGAACGGCCGTTGGTGCGCCCATCGGTTTCGAAACTCGCGGAGTTCACTGACCAAGGCCCGCTCGGCATGGCCGAGCGTTTTGCGGAAAACATCGTTCCAATGGTTCCACATTGTGATCAGGATCGCCGCCGCATCCCATTCCGGCTTTTGCGCCGTACCGGGGAGCGTCAGTTG
>JAPDQV010000076.1:3518-6493 GCA_034505495.1 candidate division KSB1 bacterium
TCAAAAAGAGCAGGCGGCAATGCCCCGCTTCCGGCGCTGAGCTCCCGCTCGACGAACGGGGCCAGCCCCGCCGTCAACAGCTCGAGCATCTTGCCCACGCGTTCATGATTGGTCGTCGCCATGTTGCCTCCCGGCCCATCAATTACTCATCCTCTTGATGCGAAAGCGGCAATTCCATCTGCTCCCCGCGCGATTTATCGCTCTGTCGGGCGAGGCGGTTGATCTCCGGCCAGCTTTGGACAAGAGCGTTGTAAGCGAGCGCGTCAGCGGCACGCATCTTTCGTTCGCATATGGAATAGAGCCGATACGCGAGCTCACGTGCGGTGTCCGACGCCCCGCCGAGTTTCGCAAACAGTTCCGCTGCGCCAGCCTCTCCCTTGTCATTAAGCACACGGATGAGGTGATGCACCATCTCCCAGACCGTCAGCCGCTTATCTGTCGTTGGATCCCAATCTTTCGGCAATTCCTCCACGCGCAGAAGCTGTGTTTTGCCGCGCGCGGCTTTGGCGATCCCCGCCTCAACCAAGGCGTTAAGCGCCGTGTTTTTCGCCTTGGACAGCGTCTCAGCGTCGCCGAACGGACCCTCGTTGAAGCCGTATTGTTCGAACCATGCCACTGCCCATGCGGTCTCGGGATCGAAATCGCTTTCCTGCTCCGCCAGCACCTCGTCAAGCGTCTGGTTGATCAACTGGAGCGCCGTCCGCACAGTCATCGGTTTGCCGTCTGATTCGAGGACCTTCGAATAGCGCGAGAACACCGCCATGCCCGGTCCGATGCTCGCCTGCGCCAAATCCACCGGCGCGATGTTGCCTTCCTGAAGATGCCGCAGAGCGGGCGGCAGCTCGCGGCGCAGCGCAGCGAGAAAATCTTTCCGCGTCGCCACCGGCGCGTCGGACGGCCGTCGACGGCAGACAAGGACAATGCTGGAGGCGAGGATGTTGGCGTTCAGTCCCAAAATCTTGTTTGCCAGCTCCGTCCGCATCGGCCATGTGCCCGTGATGGAAAAGCCGGCGCGCATAACCGCTTCAAGAAACGTCTCCCACCCTGTCGATGGAATCCCGTCCTTTTTATCTTCTGTCTGTTTGAAGGCGTAATAAATCGTTATTGGAAATCCGCGATGCGCCTGTTCCACAAGGCGCTTAATCGCCTTGGTCATCCCATCGAGGAAGAATTTCTCCGCCTTCTCTTTGCTACCGTGGCGATAAGGTGTAGCGACGAGTTCTTCGGCCTTCGGCACCAGCATGGTTCCAAACAATTCAGGATAAACATCTTTCAATGCTGGCCGCAACCACGCATAAAAAAAGTCAGAAAGGTCGGCGTAGCCGATATTGTCGTAATAAGGGGGATCGGTTGACACGATCTTGTTAATACTAATTTCCTGAGTACTTGCATCCTGTTGATAAGCGCGCCCAGAAGATGATGCAGGTACTTGGAGCAAGAACTGTTCGACCCATTCCAACATCGAACTAAAATTGCCTGTGGACTCTGAAAAAACGTTGCCTTCAACATAATCCCAAACCATTGGAATTGCTTGACGACTGAATACATTACGAATGTTTTCTCTAGAACTATCCCAGCTACATATTGAAGAAGAGCGGTCACTTAATCTATCTAGGGCAAATGCAAGATATACGCTGACGGCGGCGGCGTAGTCGTCTTTTTTCCAATGCTTGGAAGAATGGCCGGGGGACGTTTCCATTGCTTGGAAATCTTCGAGAATCTTCGCCCGCGCCTCGGCCACGAGGTCGGAGAAGGTCGTCAGCGCCACCAACTGCCGGGGGGTGAAGAGGTCGGCGAATGTGAAAAATCCATAACCTCTCCCACTGACCAAATCCCGCGTATCTCGATTGAGTTCTCCCTCCGGCTTCCACTTGGGCTTGGCCTGCCGGGCGATCTCTTCGTGTTCCGGGATGGGCGGCAGGTAGATGCGGCCGCGGTCGCCCTCGCAGACGATGGCCATGAGGCGCGCGCCCATGCGGCCGGCCATGCTTTCGGCCTTGATGTAGTCCGGCGTGAGGGTGTCGCCGGAGAGCACGCAGCGGAAGTTTGCGCCCCGGCCGAGCTTCGTTCCGGCATCCACGTCGGCCGGGTTGCCCGGTTTGCCGGTTCTCACCTCGAACCGGTATTTTTTGCCGTCAACAATCGGCTCGATCCACGCTTCTTTGCCAGGCTTGGTGGAGAGCCAAAAAGAGGACACGAGCGGGACGTGGCATCCGCGATAAGCTGGGTTGGAACTCGGAACCGTTCGCGCCCAGAGCCAGGCGATGACCGTCAATTCTTTCCCGACATAGGCCTCTAAGTCGCGCCGATTCTTGGCCATCTCCGCCGTGACCTTGGCCTTCGGGTAAAGGTGTCCAATGCGTTTTTCCGCCTCATCCCGCATCCATTGTCCGTAGTAGCGCACATCCTCGGCCAGGCCCTGCGCGCCGCGCCAAGTCTTCTTGAACAATTGCTTGTCTTTGCGGGCTTCCGGATTGACCGGCGACATTCCGGCGAATTTTGGCGGGATTTCGATCATCGCCTTGCAGATCATCACGGCGACGGGGTTGAGGTCGCTGGCATGGGCTTCGAGGCCGAGGCGCTGCGCTTCGAGTGGCAGCGAGCCGCCGCCCGCGAAGGGATCATGGAAAGGCGGCAGCTTGTTTGGATCCTCACCGGATTCCTTGCACCAGCGCGCCCAAGAGCGGCGGATTTCGGCCCGCGCCCGGTTCAAGACCTCCTCGTTAGTGGTGTTTTCCCAGAGCACCAAGTCTTCGATGAGCTTAAAAAGGCGTTGGCGTTCCTTTTCCTGCGCTTGCGGGGTGGGGAACTCTTCGGGTACGGAGCCGGGGTCGTCCACCATCTGGGCGAAGATGACGGCCCTGGCTGCCGCCAGTGGCCGCCGTGCCCACCAGAGGTGGAGGGTCGAGGGATGTCCATGCCGGATGGACTTTTCCCGTGCCGCCTCGCGGTTGATCGCCTCGAGTGGCAGCGCG
>JAPDQV010000077.1 GCA_034505495.1 candidate division KSB1 bacterium
CGATCTGGTGCTGGTGCATCGAGGAAGAAGCCGCTATTCTCTGCCGCCGCGGATCAGCACGGTTTTTGTCGATCGCGGCCGTCTGGTGCTCGGTCAAACAATCGATCTGCTTTATGCCCAGCTCGGTTATGCCGAACCGCGGGGGGTCGCCGTGCATGACTATAACAACGACGGCTGGATGGACATCGCCGTCGTTTTGCGCAACGAAGATCAACGCAGCGGCTTAATTTATGTGAACGACGGCACCGGTCGATTCCCCACACAGCGCCCGCCGGTGGTTTCATTCAGCAAAGAAAAAGCATCTGAGAGCATTTTTGCCGCCGACCTCAACCGCAGCGGTTTTATCGACATCGGTTTCGGGTATTCTTTAAATCCTGCCAAGGTTGAGGTGTTCATCAACGACAATGTATTAAGCCTAAAGCCTTGGCGTGTTCTCGACAATCTCAACGCCGATTTGGAACTGGGTGCAGCGGCTGACCTGACCGGAGACGGAAACACAGATCTCGTGATGGGCGATTTTAGTGTAGGCGACGTAATCTTTGCCGCCTTTACCGGCGTGCAGAAAGACGGAACCTATTTGTTGCCCAACTATTCAGCTCCCAAGCGCTTAGCGGCGGTACAGTTTTTGAACTCTGTGGAATTAGCCGATATCGATGCGGACGGCGATTTGGACATTGCCGCCACCGGCAGTGAAAGGAATCAACTGCGGTTTTTATGGAACAGTGCCGCCGATTTTCAACCCGCTCAAACCTCTATTCCTTCTTTTCCTGCTAAACTTGTTACCGGAGATGTAAACGGCGATGGTGCGCTCGATATCGTGGTGGCCGATACAACCGGTATCTTGACGTTACTGATCAATGATGCCCTCTCTTATCGTCCTCCGGCTCAACCGACGGTAATCACACCTGATGACCGCACTCATACGAATGATCAGCAGCCTGTCCTGCGCTGGCAGGTTCCCCCCGATCCGAATGAGAACGACTCTCTGCAATTCCGCGTCACGCTGCGGGGTCCGGACGGCGTCAAAACGTTTACCTCTTGGGAAACGCCCGAAGCCTTTTCACCGATAGGTAAAGTCCGCCAGGGGCAGGGAGAAGCAAGCTTTCGACCGCCGCAGCCTTTGCTCGAGGGCAGCTATCGGTGGTCGGTTGAAGCTTTCGATGGTCTGTTTTGGAGTGCGCCGTCGACGGCTCGTCGCCTGACGGTCGACGGTACGCCTCCGCAGTGGCTCGATGTCTCCTTTCCCGATGCCGTTTTCGAAAATCGTTGGCTGACTTTTGACCAGTCTTTGATCCGCATTCGGCTTGTTTACCGTGAGGCCAATCCCAATAGGATCACTATCGCCGGCGAAAACTTGGGCGGCCCTTTTATCTTTGATGCGTTGACCGGCGGGCAATCGGTCGCGGCGACTCTGAGTTTCGCCCCTGCTGTCGTGCAGGACGGAGAGTACCCTCTCACTTTGACCTTGACGGACTCCGCCGGTCAGGAGGCGCAGACGGCTGCGACAGTGGGCATTGACCGCACCCCCCCGAGCGGTGCGACGGCGCGTGTCGATGCACCGGTCAGCTCCACCAAGACATTCCGCGTTTACTGGAGCGGCGGCAACGACGGCACCGGCAGCGGCTTGTCCGGTGAGTACGCTGTTCAATACCGCTGTGATGACGGACCGTGGACACTTTGGCTATCGCGGACTAACAAACGCGACTCCCTGTTTACCGGCGTGAACGGCAGCCGCTATGAGTTCGAAGCCGCCGCCTATGACCGCGTCGGTCGTCGTGAAGTTTTTCGCGATCAAGCGGAAGCCGCCGTGCTGGTGCAGCTATACGCCTTTGATCAGACGCCGCCCGCAGCACCCGTCAATTTGCGCGCCAACGGCGCCAATCCGAGTCCTTGGCAAAATGACGATCGTTTCGTCATCAGCTGGACGGCACCGACGGATGAATCGGGCATCCATTCGTCCTTTTTCAAACTCGGCACACCGCCGATCAACAACAACGACTATGTCCAGCGGGCTTCGGGATTTGGACCGGCTGAAATCCGCCTGACGAGCGAGGGTCGCACACCGCTGTTCGTATGGCTTTCCGACAGCGCCGGAAATGTCGACTATCGCAACCGAGCCTCAGTATTTCTGCGCCGCGATGCGACGCCGCCTGCGCTACAGACCTTTATCGTCGATTCACCTCGGCCGAACGGAATAGCCGCAGATCAGACGCCCTGGTTCAATCTCCGATCATTCAATCAATTGGTCGTCGGGGTCACCTACTTGGAAAATTTCCCCGAAAAGGTCATTTTGCGGACCGACGGCTTGGGCGACAGCCTTCTCAATCGAGGCGCGGCTGTCGGGAGCGGTTCGCCCAGAAAGTCCACCTTTTCTGTTCCGGTTTCCGGCGCACAAAGCAGGAACTATAGCTTTAGAGCCGTCGTCGCCGATTCGGCGGGCAATCGTGCGGAAGGCATGTTAAGGCTCGGTCTCGACGGAACACCGCCGAGCGGTTCGAGCGCTTCATCGCCCTCCATCAGCGCGACCGATACGTTTACGGTGAGCTGGAGTGCAGCCAATGACGGCAACGGCAGCGGCGTGGTTCGGTATGACATTTACACCAAGACTGCAGGCGGCAATTGGCAGCTCTGGCACACCGCCTCTGAACCGGGTAAAAAGACCTTTACCGGGCAAAATAAACAAACCTATTTCTTCGAAGCGGTCGCCGTCGATTTGGTCGGCTTGAGCGAAACCTTGTCGAGTGTCGGCGAATGCAGTACGCGAGTCGATTATGCCTTCGGCGACCGGGAAGCACCTGCCTCGCCTATCAATCTCCTCGCCGACGGCGGCAATCCGAGCCCCTGGTCGAACAATCCGGTGTTTACGATTACCTGGCAGAATCCCGCCGATGCAACGGGCATTGTCAGGGCGTTGTGGAAAATCGGACAACCGCCTGCCGCCGATTACGATACTACCGGAAGCGCAGCGGCAACTGGGACCCTCCAAGTCCGCCTCACGGCCTCCGGCAAGCAGAAACTCTATCTTTGGCTGGTCGACGGTGCCGGTAACACGGATTTTCGTAATGCAGCGAGCGTCCTGCTTCGCTATGACGGCTCTTCCCCCAATATTATATCGACAAAATTCGTAAATCCTTCCTACGGTCGAAATTGGTATAATCCTCTCCGCGATTCCGGTGTTGCCTTCGAAGTGACCTATCAGGAGTTTTTTCCGCATACGCTATCCCTGGCAGTTCCGGAAATGGGTTTTGTGTTTTCCACATCAGAGTTGACGCCGGGATCAAGCGTTAAAAAGGAAATTCCTCTTGCTATTGCAGGAAAAGCAGACGGCAACTATCTGTTGCGGGTCGCTTTGACGGACAGTGCAGGCAACAGGACGGAGGTCGTCGATACGCTGCGTTTGGACGGTACGCCGCCCTTCGGCGCCAGAGCGGTCTCTCCGCCGATTTCCGCGGCGTTGACCTTTAATGTACAGTGGTCTTCCGGGCAGGATGCAGGTGTCGGCTTGGATGAACGTTATGATGTCTTTGTCAGGCAAAACGACCAAGCATGGAGGCCGTGGCTGATCGATTTCCCCGGCTTCACTGCGCCTTTTACAGGCGAAGACGGCAACCGCTACGCCTTTGAAGTTTTAGCGCGCGACAAGCTAGGCAATAAAGAGCAACAGACGTTTGAGGCCGAATCGATTACGCAGATCGATGTAAGCTCTTTCGACAATACCCCGCCTGCGGCACCGATCGATCTGCGGGCCGGCAATGCTAATCCGAGTCCCTGGCAGAAAAGTCGCATTTTTACGCTTACATGGACTGCGCCGATCGATCCGTCCGGAATTGCCCGTGCCTTTTATAAACTCGACAGCCCGCCGACAAACAACGCAGATACTACCGGCTCACTGGCGAGCATCCCGCCGGTCACTGTTGCTGCTACGCGTCAAAACGGTCAATGGCTCTACCTTTGGCTGATGGACGGTGCCGGCAATGCGGACTATCGCAATCATGCCTCGGTTCTGCTTCGCTATGATGCCGTACCGCCGATAATCGACAGCCTCGTTCTGAGTGATCCGCGGCCCGCTGCCGACGACATGTGGTACAATCCGCGTGTCGCTCCGCAAAAAGCGGCTCTTTTGGTTTATGGTCGTGACGTCAATTTGGCGAGTGTCCGTTTGACTCCATCGGCTCTCTTTGCGCCTTCAGAAGTTTCGCCGAATTCGACGGCGCCGACTGCCGCCTTTTCTCTCTCTTTTCCCAATTTTGACGATGCGCTGATCGATTTGACCGTAACGCTTATCGACAGCGCCGGCAATACCGCCGAGGCTGTCAAGCGGCTAGGACTCGACGGCACGCCGCCGCGCAACACAAGGGCACAATCGCCGGACACTGTCGCTCCGGGCGAATTCGTTCTATTCTGGAACGCGGATCAGATTGAAGAGAACGGCTCCGGCCTCAGCGGCGTCTATTCAGTTCGACTTAAAATCAACGATCAACCCTGGACCGTTTGGAACGCCCAATACCGCGGCACTTCTGCAACATTCGTCGGTCAGGAGGGCAACCGCTATGCCTTTGAAGTGGCCGCCTATGACCGAGTCGGCAATTGGGAAGGGTTTACCGGCACGCCGGAAAGCGTCACGTATGTGACCAGGGGAGATCGCGATACGACGCCGCCTTCGGCTCCTAATGCCGTTACCGTAAACGGCAGAGACCGCTGCCTGTGGAGTAATTCTGCTGATTTTGTAATCGACTGGAAGCAGCCGCCTGATCCCAGCGGCATTGCGCGTCTGTTTTACAAGTTTTATACACCGCCCACTCAGGCTGATGATTTTTCCGGCAGCGTTTCCGGAACGCCGCCCGTCCGCATTACAGCGCCAAGCGAGGGAGAAATCCCCATCTATCTCTGGCTACAGGACGGCAGCGGCAACGCTGATCATCGCCTGAATACGATGACGGTTCTGCGTTATGATGCTACGGCACCGGCGATTTTGCAGGCGAACTTTGCCAATGCCGTCGACGGCAAGTGGTTCCATCCCGATTCAACCAATTACGCGATGCTCGAACTTCGTTACAGTGAAGCTCGGCCGGATTCGCTCGTCCTTTCCTTTGCCGGAATGGAAGCACAAAAGACTATTATTAAACCCCTGCAATCCGGACAGGATGTGCCGCTTGCAACGCCTGTGGTCCTAAGAGACTTGTATGAGGGCTGCCGGCTGCTCTACGCGGCACTGATTGACAGCGCCGGAAACCGCGCTGTCGATTCCCTGTCGGTATGTCTTGATGCGACGCCTCCTTATGGTGCAAGAGCCGCCTCCCCCAGCCGCAGCGCTTCGGCGCGCTTTACCATCAGTTGGAACGAAGCTCCGGGAGAAGACGAAGGCAGCGGCTTGTCGGGTGAATATGATCTGCGCATGTCTGTCAATCACGGCCCTTGGTTCGACGTTTTAACACGCGCCAAGACCTATTCGTACGTTTATGTGGGCGCCCACGGCAACATCTTTTCCTTTGAAGCGGCGGCTTGGGACCGCGTCGGAAACCGCGAGCCGTTTAAGGGAATCCCCGAAACCGAGACGGTCGTCGACACCACCTTTGACGATCGAACGGCGCCGCCGCCGCCGATCGGACTGAACGTCGCCGGAGCAAACCCCAGCAAATGGCAAAACTCTCCCGATTTTACAGTGGAATGGCGGCAGCCGGCTGATCCCAGCGGCATCGCCATGGCTTATTGGAAATTGG
>JAPDQV010000078.1 GCA_034505495.1 candidate division KSB1 bacterium
AGATCACAAATTCTCATGTGATTTTCATATCGGTCTTTGTAAAGAGCCTCTCTCTGCAAAGGCGTCAGCTTGGTTCTCTTGTGAATGACCATGGGATTTCCTCCTTAATGGATTAGTTGTGCAACTGCAGCAAGTTAGGAAATCCCGATAACTTTAAACAACGCTAAATTAACTTACATATAAATATTTAATATGTTATAAATTAAATGCATAATTAGGTGAGTTCCGGTTCCAAGTGCGGCAGATGAATTAATGAAGAGGTCGGCCGGAGTCTTATGGTCAGGACATTTTTTCGGCGGGTTGTCGAGTTTGTCCTGAATGATTTTGATCCGTTCTTTGTCAAGATCCTCAAAACCGGTGTTTTCGGCAGGTACTGTCGGATCAGGCCGTCTGCGTTTTCCCGGAGGCATTGTTCTTACGTTCCGTCTGGGCGGGCGAAGAAGAAATCGGCGTCGAGCAGTCGGGCGATTGCCTGAGGTTCCGAGTTCTCTGCCGTCTTCGAAAATTGTAGGCACCATACTTTTGTGAGATGAGAGTTCGGAGACAAGCAGAACCGCCCTGCGCCGAAGCCGCCCGATGAGCGCGAACCCGGTTTTTCGTTCGACGGTGGTAATCAAGGCTCCCCGATGATTTTTGCCGATCATTGCCTCGAGTTCCCGGTCGCCGGTACGCGCCCTTTCGTCAACAACGGTCGGACGGTCGTCAATGGATACGCGGTTCGGAATTTGTCCGCGGCGGTCCTTGGTTTTTATGCGCTTGCGCCGTTTTTTCCTGCCGAGCCTGAGATGCCGGTACAATTCGCCGCCCTGTCTTTGATCATCGAGAATGAAGCGGTAAATGGTCTCGTGACTGACGGACGGTCTGCCTTCAACCCTAAGACGACCGCTGATCTGTTCTGGGCTCCAGTCGTCTTTCAATCGCTCGATCACCTCGGCTTTGATCTCGGCGGTGAAACGAATCTTTTTGCCGGCGTTGCGGCGTCTTAAAAGCGCTTTTTTATGCGCCTGTCTGAAACGGTAACCCTTCAGTCCGCGGTTTCTTCTGATCTCCCGGCTGACCCTGGATCTGTGCACGCCTATCAGCTCGGCAATTTCAGAGCAAGTCCAGCCGGTTTTGCGATGCGCGTAAATTTCCACTCTGTTCGTAGGTCAATTGCCTGTATTTCTTTTTCAAGTGCCTCAGCTTTCATTTTTTTCTTAACTTCATTAGTCCCGGGACTATTGTAGAAGATCATGAATAACTGTTGCACTTTTTACTTGAACTCACGCAAAACTGCTCTGCATCGGCAATTTTAAAAACGGTTCTGCGAAGAGGCAAAACCGCGCGCAATTCAATTCAGCACATTTTCAATCGGACCTTCGGCTTTGGACTTTCGACATTAGACCTTCGACTTTCGACCTTGCATCTTTCGCGGCACCAAACTGCACCTGCCCGAAAAATTTACGTTCGCAGCGTCGTAAAAAAAACCGTTGAACGACAAAAATTCACTCGTGCAGCTGTTCCGATTTTCACATTTTCGTTTTGAAATATTGAAAATATTGTTAAATTACTTTGTCACAAATCACTCTAACATGAAGGGATTTATCCTGACATCAAGGAGGTTACGCCATGTTTACCCGCTCTTTGCGGTCGAATCGGCCTTTCGCCGGCTTCGGCCCGCTTGATTCCTCACTTTTCAAATCACTTTACAACTTTTTACTGATTGCGGCGATCGTTTTGCCCGCCGCTGCGCCTCGTCTCGTTTCTGCCGGTCAAATCCGCGGCCGCGTCGTCGATGCCGAAACGCAGCGCCCGTTGGAAAACGCCAACATACAATTGGAGGGCACGACCCTCGGCGCCGTCAGCGACCGCGACGGCCGCTTCGTCTTGACAACCGACCAGACGCGGCCGACGCTCATCATCCGCTACATCGGCTACCGGAGCCTGCAGCACGAAATTCCGCTCGAACTCGATCAAGTCCTGGAAACAACCTTTACTCTGACGCCGCAGCCGATCTCCTCCGGCGAGGTGGTCGTCACCAGCCTGCGCTATGAGCAGTCCCTGAAAAACATCGCCGTGCCGATGAGCGCGGTGACGCGCGAGCGGATCGCCGTCACCGCTCCGCGCGACGTGGCCGAGGCGGTCCGCGGTGAAAGCGGCCTGGCCGTCACCCGCGACGGCGTCTGGGGGTCCAACGTCGTCATCCGCGGCTTGTCGCGCAGCAACATCGTCACCCTGATCGACGGCAACCGCATCGATACGGCCAACGACTTGACCGCCGGCCTGTCGATGATCGACATCAGCGACGTCGAGCGCATCGAGGTCGTCAAGGGCGCGGCCTCTTCGCTCTACGGCACCGGCGCCGTCGGCGGCGTGGTCAATGTCATCACCCGCGACGGCTGGTACGACTCGCGCTTTTATCTCCGCGGCGCCGTGACGGCCGGATACGGCAGCGTAAACGACCTTTCCCAGGGAGCGCTCCGCCTTCATACCGGCGGCAGGTTTTGGTACGCCAAGCTCTCGACCCAGAGCCGCCGCGCCGATGATGCCCGCACGCCGCTCGGCGTTCTGCCCAACAGCCGCTACAACGACGACAGCTACGCCGCCCGCATCGGCTTTCGTCCCTTGGAAAATCACGAACTGAAACTTAACTGGCAACAATACCGCGGCCGGGACATCGGCATTCCGGGAGGTTATCCGCTGTTTCCCGACATTTCGGAAGTGCGCTATCCGCGCGAAAATCGCGATCTGTTGAGCGTCGAGTACATCGGCCGCAATTTGAGCCGCTCGCTGGCCCGCGTCACGCTGCGCTATTTTCGGCAGGATATTCTGCGGGACGTCGAGAACCTGCCGCACATCGTCCGGCAGGTGCCCGGAACGCCTGCAAAAGTCATGAACGTGTTGTCGATTCTGCCGCGCGCCACCCACAAAACCGACGGCGTGTTGCTGCAGAGCGATTGGGTTTTGGGTAAAGACCATCTGATCGCGGGCGTCGATGCCTGGCAGAAGCGCCTCGACAGCATCCGCGACCGCGTGGCACGCATCGACGTGCTGAATCCCCAAGGCCAAGTGGCGAAAAGCATCAGCCAGATTACCGTCGAACGGCCGATTCCCGTGGCGACCTATCGCAGCGTCGGCCTGTTCGCGCAAAACGAATTCCCGAACGTCCTGAATAATCGCCTGAAACTGACGCTCGGCGGTCGCGTCGATAAAATCTTTGTCGACAACGACGCGGCCATGCAGCCGCTCTATCAAGTCGTCGACGGCGTCCGCAACGACGCGCCGGCCGGACAGTTCCCGCTGTGGAGCGCGCAAAAAGTGGAAAACTTTTCCTGGAGCGGCAACCTCAGCCTGCTGTATCATGTGAGCCGCTCTGTTGATTTGACCGCCACGGCCGCGCGGTCCTTCCGCTCGCCCTACCTCGAGGAGCGGTATCAGTACATCGATCAGGGAAATCTGGTCAAGATCGGCGACCCGCAGCTCAAGCCGGAAAGAGGACTTTTCGCCGATGTAGGCGTGCGTTTTTATCACGGCGAGGCGTCGTTGTCGGCAAACGCCTTTATCAACCGCATTCAGGATATGGTCGTCGAAGCGCCGGCAATTTATGAGGGCCGCCAGGCGCTGAAAAAGACCAATGTCGGTTCGGCCGAGCTGTACGGCTTTGATTTTCAGATGAATGCACCGCTTACGCGCTCGCTGCGGGCAACCGCCGGCGCCGCGTACGTGCATGGGCAGGACACCTATTTGGATGAGCCTCTGCCGCTTATCCCGCCGGCAAGCGCGCGCGCCGGACTCGAGGCGGCTTTGGGCCGCTTGGCGACGGTCGAGCTCGTCGCCACGGTTTACGGCGACCAGAAACGCATCGCGTCGTGGGAAAGGGGCACGCCGGGAAGCGCGGTGTTCGATCTCTATGTTTCCTCCATGCCGATCCGTTTCGGCGGCCTGCGTTCGCGGCTTTTCGTGAGCGTCGAGAACCTACTGGACCGCGCCTACCGCAATCATCTGGCGACCAACCGCGGCTCGATCACCGTCGAGCCGGGCCGCAACATCATCCTCAGACTGCAAAGCGAGTTCTAAAATTTGTCGGGCGCTTCAACAGCGCCCGACTTGCTTCTTTTTTCTCGTTCCCAAAAGCCGTATATTTCCTCAACCGGACACCGTGGGCTTGAAAGGTATCGTTTCGTTCAGGAAACCGGTGCGGGAAGCGGCCTGGCGAAGCCATCCTCCAACTTTATGCTTTACAGGGGATGAAGCGGGTCTTGATCTTTCGCAAAAGCCCAAGTCCTTCCCGATTGTAAAAGGCCATACGTTCATCCTTGAAGAGGTGCCCGTGCGACTTTTTCGCAAAAAAGAACCGCCGAACGAGAAAATTTACCGGCGGCCGGAGCCGTCGCCGCTCGGCCCGGCGATCCGAGGAGCCAATCATTACCTGCTTATTGTCCTCGACAGCTGCCGCTATGACTCGTTTCTGCAGGCGAATCCCAAGACCATGCCTAAACTGGGCCAAGTGCAGAAGCGATATTCCTATGCCTCGTGGACCGCTCCTTCGCATTACAACATGCTGATGGGGCTGATGCCGCACACCAGTCCCAAACGCGTTCACGCTTCCGAGTATTACAAGCGCGACTTTATCCAATTCAATGAACGCTTCGGGGTAACGGAATTCGAGTTCAAAAGCCTGGTGCCGCATCTCTATTTGCCGCTCTTTATGCGCAATCGGCTGGGATATCGGACGCATGCCTTGGTTTCGCTGCCGGTTCTCAATCCCAGCACGCCCCTCAACGTCGGCTTTGACCACTATAAGCTGATGGAGCGCCACAACGACATGCCCGCCATGCTCGATGAGTTGACGTTTTCCGAAGAGCGGCCGTGCTTTTACCTGCTCAATGTGGGCGAAACGCACTATCCCTACGCGACGCCCGACGAACCAGAGAACCAATGGCCGCGCATTCACGGCGTGCACGGCGTTTTCAAGCATCTGGATGATCTGGTCGTCGGCGGCCGTCTGGTCGATGAGGGGGAGGAGGTGCCGTTTTTCACGCAACGACAGCTCGACGAGCTGCGCGAGCGGCAGATTGCGGCAGTGCGATTTATCGACGGCGTCATCGAGCGACTGTTTGATATTGTGCCGAAAAACACCTACATCACCATTACCGCCGATCACGGCGAATTGTTCGGCGAGGAGGGTTATTTCGGCCACGGGACGATCATGCATGAAAAGGTCTTTGAGGTGCCTTTCCTCGAGGGAAAA